>JBBRZY010000504.1:0-4355 GCA_038252885.1 Anaerolineales bacterium
CACCTGCGCGGCAGGCGCGGCAGGCGCGGCAGGAAAACCAACACCTGTGGCAGACGCGGCGGGCGCGGCAGAGAATCCAACAATTCCCTCCAGCGCGGCACTCGTGCCACTCGTGCCACTTCCACGAACAAATCCCTCCAGCGCGGCACTCGTGCCACTCGTGACACTTCTACGAACAATTCCTTCCAGCGCGGCACTCGTGCCACTCGTGCCACTTCTACGAACATTCCGCTTCGACCTACCCCGACCTCATCACTTGGGCACCCCTTTCCCACTTCAACGCTGTACTCAGCGCGGAATGGGGCCGGGGGATAGAGGGCGACCGCCAAAAACTCAAACCCGTCCTCCGTGCGTTGACCAGCCCCTCCGACCATCCTTTTTCTTAGCGAAGCATCTCTTTCTTTTTCTTTGCCTTTCCTTTTGCCCCCATTGCGTTGTATATTCAGTCCGCTAGTGTCCACCTCACCGCCTCCCGGCGAAAGGACCCACCCATGATCGAACTCAAGCCGCTGCGCGTGTGGTTTGTCACCGGCAGCCAGCACCTCTATGGCGACGAAACCCTGCGCCAGGTGGCCGCCCACGCCCAGGCCATCGCCCAGGGCCTCGGCGCCTCGGCCCACATCCCGGTCACGATCGAATTCAAGCCCATCGTCACCACGCCCGAAGCCATCGCCGAAGTCTGCCGCGCCGCCAACAGCGCCGCCGACTGCCTCGGCCTCATCACCTGGATGCACACCTTCTCGCCGGCCAAGATGTGGATCGCCGGCCTGTCCGCGCTGCGCAAGCCCTTCCTGCACCTGCACACCCAGTCCAGCCGCGAGATCCCTTGGGCCACGATTGACATGGACTTCATGAACCTCAATCAGTCGGCCCACGGCGACCGCGAGTTCGGCCATCTCGCCGCCCGCATGCGCCTCAACCGCAAGGTCGTCGTCGGCCCCTGGCAGTCGGCCGAAGTCCAGGCCCGCATAGGCGCTTGGACCCGCGCCGCCGCCGCCTGGCACGACTGGCAGGGCGCGCGCGTGGCCCGCTTCGGCGACAACATGCGCCAGGTGGCCGTCACCGAGGGCGACAAGGTCGAAGCCCAACTACGCTTCGGCTACTCCGTCAACGGCTACGGCCTGGGCGACCTGGTCAAAGTCATCACCGCCGTTGACCCGGCCGAAGTCGATCGGCTGGTGGCCGACTACGAAGACGACTACCTCGTCGCCGACGGCCTCACCGCGCGCGGCGGCCAGCGCGCCTCGCTGCTCGAAGCCGCCCGCATCGAGTTGGGCCTGCGCCAGTTCTTAGAGCAGGGCGGTTTCACCGCCTTCACCGACACCTTTGAAGACCTGCACGGCCTGCCGCAGTTGCCGGGCCTCGCCGTCCAGCGCCTCATGGCCGACGGCTACGGCTTTGGCGCCGAGGGCGACTGGAAGACCGCCGCCCTGGTGCGCGCCATGAAGGTCATGGGTGCCGGCCTCGACGGCGGCACCTCCTTCATGGAAGACTACACCTACCACCTGCCCGACGCCGGCATGCAGGTGCTCGGCGCGCACATGCTCGAGATTTGCTCGTCCATCGCCGTCGGCCAGCCCTCGCTGTAAATTCACCCGCTCGGCATCGGCGGCAAGGCCGACCCCGTGCGCCTGGTCTTCGACGCCCGCCCCGGCCCGGCCCTCAACGCCTCGCTGGTCGACCTGGGCGACCGCTTCCGCCTGATCGTCAACGCCGTGGACACCGTCACGCCGCCCGCGCCGCTGCCCCAGCTGCCGGTCGCCCGCGCCGTGTGGGTTCCGCAGCCCAACCTGGCCGTCGCCGCCCACGCCTGGATTTTGGCTGGCGGCGCGCACCACACCGGCTACAGCCAGGCCGTCACCGCCGAGCACCTCGAAGACTTCGCCGCCATGGCCGGCATCGAGTACGTGCTCATCGACAACGCCACGCGCCTGTCCGACTTCAAGAAAGAACTGCGCTGGAACGACATCGCCTACCGCCTGCCCCCGGCCCGCTACTGATGCCTGGTCAGTGTATTTCAGCATGGGGCTTAACCGAAGAACCCCCTAAGCCACTGTCATTCCGAACCCCCGCTCGCGGCCTTGTTGCATCGCAGCGGTGGCGCGGGGTGAGGAATCTCACCCTCAATATTGCCAAGTCGTCGGGCTATCGCCTGGCCCCCTAGGTTGAAGTAAACCCATGACCACTCGCCCAGCCGACACCGCCACTGACACCATGAAAGTCGCCCGCATCCACGCCGTCGGCGATGTGCGCCTGCACACCGAGCCAGCCCCCGTCCCCGCGCCCGGCGAAGAGCTCGTGCGCATCACCGCCGTCGGTCTGTGCGGCTCCGACCTGCACTGGTACAGCGAGGGCAACATCGGCGACGCCCGCCTGCTGCGCCCGCTGGTGCTCGGCCACGAATTCGCCGGCCTCACCGCCGCCGGCCAACTCGTTGCGGTTGACCCGGCGCTCCCCTGCCACGTGTGCGCGTACTGCGAGACTGGCCACCCCAACCTGTGCCTGGCGCAGCAGTTCGCCGGCCACGAGCACACCGACGGCGGCCTGCGCGAGCAGATCGCCTGGCCGCCGCGCTACCTCTTCCCGCTGCCGCCCGCCCTCAACGCGCTCGATGGGGCCATGCTCGAGCCGCTCGGCGTCGCCATCCACGCCGTCGACCTGGGCCACCTCCAGCCCGGCATGCGCGTCGGCGTCTTCGGCTGCGGGCCGATTGGCCTGCTCGTGCTTCAGGTCGCCCGCGCGGCCGGCGCCGAGATCGTCTACACCGAGCCGTTGGCGCACCGCCGCGAGGTGGCCGAGCAGTTCGGCGCAACGCCCTGGACCAGCCAGCCAGTGGATGTGGCCTTCGAATGCGCCGGCGTCGCGCCCGCCGTGGACGACTGCCTGACGGCCGTGCGCCCCGGCGGCAAGATCATACTGGTCGGCATCCCGTCCGACGACCGCACCAGCTTCAACGCCTCCGTCGCGCGCCGCAAGGGCGTCACCTTCAAGCTCTCGCGCCGCATGAAGCACACCTACCCGCGCGCCATCCGCCTGGTCGAACAAGGGCTGGTCAACGTGCGCGGCCTGGTCTCGCACCGCTACCCGCTCGAAGACATCACCACGGCCTTCGCCGTCGCGCAGCGGCGCGAAGGGCTGAAGGTGATCGTGGAACCTACTTAGGACGATTGAGGAGAACGCTATGGGCCGGCGCAAATATGCCATTGGGGTTGACTTCGGCACCGAGTCGGGCCGCGCGCTGCTGGTAGACGTCAGCAGCGGCAAAGCCCTGGCTACCGCCATCTACAAATACTCGCACGGCGTCATCGACGAGGCCCTGCCGGTCGACGGCCGGCCCGTGCGCCTCGAGCCAGATTGGGCGCTGCAAGACCCGCAGGACTACCTCCGCGTCTTCAAGCGCACCATCCCGGCCGTGCTGCGTGAAAGCGGTGTCGACCCGGCCGACGTCATCGGCGTGGGCGTGGACTTCACCGCCTGCACCATGCTGCCCACCCTGGCCGACGGCACGCCGCTGTGCGACCTGCCCGAGTACCGCCGCCACCCGCACGCCTGGGTCAAGCTGTGGAAGCACCACGCCGCCCAGCCCGAAGCCGATAAGATCAACGCCACCGCCGCGCGCCTGGGCGAGGGCTGGCTCACCCGCTACGGCGGCAAGATTTCGTCCGAGTGGTTCTTCTCCAAGACGCTCCAAATCTTGGACGAAGCGCCCGAGATTTACGCCGCCGCCGACCGCCTGCTCGAAGCCACCGACTGGGTGGTCTGGCAGCTGACCGGCGAAGAGAAGCGCAACGCCTGCACCGCCGGCTACAAGGCGCTCTGGTCCAAGCGCGACGGCTACCCGGCCGACGCCTACTTTGCCGCGCTCGACCCGCGCCTCGAGCACGTGGTCAGCGAGAAGATGTCCGGCGGCGTCTACGCCATCGGTGAGCGCGCCGGCGGCCTCACTGCCCAGGCCGCCCGCCTCACCGGCCTGCGCCCCGGCACGGCCATCGCCATCGCCAACGTCGACGCGCACGTTTCGGTCCCCGCCGCCACCGTCACCGAGCCGGGCCGCATGGTGGCCGTCATGGGCACCAGCACCTGCCACATGGTGCTTGGCACCACCGAGCAGTTGGTTCCCGGCATCTGCGGCTACGTCGAAGACGGCATTCTGCCCGGCCTGTTTGGCTACGAGGCCGGCCAGTCGGGCGTGGGCGACATCTTCGCCTGGTTTGTGGATCACGCCGTCCCGCCGGAATATCACCGGGCCGCCAAGGCCGCCAAGCGCGACCTGCACCAGCACCTGGAGGCCGAGGCCGCCAAGCTCAAACCCGGCGAGTCCGGCTTGCTGGCCCTCGACTGGTGGAACGGCAACC
>JBBRZY010000505.1:0-4346 GCA_038252885.1 Anaerolineales bacterium
GGCCCCGGTCACCGTCACCGTCACTTGCAGGCCGGTCTTTTCCTTGAAGGCGTCCACATACCGCCGCACCGTCGGCACCAGCCCCAAATCGTCCAGCATCATCGGCCGCAGGTCAAAGATGAAGTCGCGCACCTTCTGGAAGGTGGTGGTGGCGCTGGCCTTCAGGCTTTGCAGTTCAGCCCGCGCCCGTTCGGCATCAATGTCGAACAGCCGCATGGCGATTTCGGTTTGCAGAATGAAGTTCGACAGCGCCTGCGCCGGCCCGTCGTGGATCTGGCGCGACAGCCGCTGGCGCTCGCCCTCCTGGGCCTCCACAATGCGCACAATGACCGAGCTGCCGTCGCCTTCCGTCTTGGTCGGCTCCAGCGCGCGCAAAGTCACCAGCGTCCGTTGCAAGTGGCTTGCCAAACGCTCCAAATTGGCCTGTTCGCCCTGCAGCTTCTCCAGTTGGCCGCGCATGGTGAACAGGCGCTGCTGCGCGTCGGCCGCCGCCTCGTAGGCGGTCTTGAGGTCGACGCGCGCAATATTCTCAAGATTGCCTTGGATCTGCCGCAGGTGCGCGGCAATGGCGGCGTTGCGCTGGGCCAGCTTCTCGACCTCGCCCCGGCTCTGATCAATCATCCGGTTCAGCTCGCGCAGCTCCTGTTGGGCGCGCGCGTACTCCTGCTCGGTCAGGACCGTCAGTTCAGTCAGGGCGTCGGTGTCAGCTTGGGCCTGTGCGGTTGCCATACGTCACAATCCTCGTCAGTCTTGCAGCCGCACCCACCCGCGCCGCAGGGCATACACCGCCGCCTGGGTCCGGTCTTCCACTTTCAACTTGTGCAGAATGGCCGTCATGTGGTTCTTCACCGTCTGATGGCTGATGCCCAGTGACAGCGCGATCTCTTTGTTGCTCAGCCCGCGTGTCACGTATTGCAGGATTTCCATCTCACGCGGCGACAGCGGCGAGAAAGCCTCGCGCGTGTCATCCACATACGGCCGCCCAGCCTGCTCCACGCTCGTCTCCAGCCAGGCTTGCAGCCCGTCGCGGTCGAACACCTGCTCGCCGACGACGTAATGCCCCTGCACCACTTGCCGCACCACCTGCACCAGCTTACTGGGCGGCACATCCTTCGGGCAATAGGCCGACCCGCCCGCGCGAAACGCGTGCAGCACTTGCTCAGAATCGTCATAGGCGGTCAACATCACGACCGCCACCGTGCTGCGCTCAGACCGCAATTGGCGCGTCACTTGCAAACCGTTCAGAACCGGCAGGTTAATATCTAGTATGAGAGCGTCGGGTTGCAGGGCATGGGTGAGATCAATTGCTTCTTGCCCGTTCGCGCCTTCGCCCACCACTTCCAGGTCTGGTTCGCTGCGCAATAAATCTCGTAGCCCCTGCCGAAACAAGGGATGGTCGTCCACCACGAGAATGCTGATTCTATCCATCAAATCGCCCCACACGCCTTTTGAGACGGCCCGTCGAGTACTACTACCGCTGGGAGTATAGCAGGGGTTCTAACCTGACGCAAACTGGCTACCAACGTAGTACTACTCCAAAATACCGCCACATGGAGCTACGGTCCGGCATCCGCGCGCCACCGGTAGACCGCCATGTTCTCGCCGCCGGCCGCCACGCTGGCCGGACTGTTGGTACTATACACCCACTCGGCTTTTGGCCCAGATACCAACGCCGGGTACCAAGCTGGGAAAGTTACCACATATTCGGCTCCTTTTTGGTCGAGCCAGGTTGCTAGCCGCCTCTCATCGCGCATAAAGCCGATCACCTCTGGCGATACCAGCCCGGCCAGGTCCAAGATCGGCCGGTCGGCGTAGTAGCCCAGCGCCCCAATGTCATGTGCGGCGATGACCGCCCCCGGCGCGGTGTGGTCGTGCACCCAGTCGGCCGTAAGTACCATCTCAGTTTGGATGATCTGCACGTCGCGGGCATACGCTTGTGCGCCGATGACCCCGAACGCCAGCGCCACCACCGCCACGGTCGCGGCCCACGCGCGGCTCACCACCCGCACCCCCACCCGGCTCGAACCCGGCCGCAGCCAGCCCGCCAGCCCCGCCATGCCCAGCCCGATTAGCACCGGGCTGACTGGCATGAGATAGCGCCCATGCTGATACGTCACCGGCAGCCGCAGCGCGTACGCCCCCACCGCGCCCGCCACCCAACCCAACGGCAGCGCCACCGCCCACAAACGTCGCCAGCGCCCCTGCGCTGGCCCCCACTGCGCCACGACCAGCGCCGCCACCCCCGGCGCCAGCAGCGCCACCGGCCCGATCAGGGGCTGTGCGCCCACCTGCGCGAACCGTTCCCACAGCGGCGTCAGCGTCAGCGCCGCATACTCCGCTTGCTTGGCATACAGCGTGTTCGGCCAGATCGACCCGCCCAACATCCAGTTGAGGCCCAGGTAAGCCGCCACCAGCGCGCTCCACGCCAACAGGTTAATCGCGAGTCGCGCCCCCCGCCCACCTGCACCCAACGTACCCGGCTGGGTGGCTGCCGGCTCGGCCGCGCGCGCCAGCATAAACGGCAGCAGCAGCAGCCCATCCGGCCGCACGAACACCGCCAGCCCGGCCGCCAGGCCCACCCCCGGCCAGCGCGACCGCGGCTCGCTCACAAACACCGCCAGCGCCAACACCGCGAACAGCAGCGTCTCCATGCCGCTGACCGCCGACCAGGCCAAATGCCACTCCACCACCACCAGCGCGCCGGCCAGCCACGCCGCCCGCCCGGCCCTCGGCGTCAACGCCAAAACCAACCGCCGCGTCAGCCCGGCCGTCAGCGCCAGCAGCAAGATGCCCAGGCCATAGGCCCACACGAACGGCTCCAGCCGCAGCGCGTAGCCCACCGCCAGCAGCGCCGACCACAACGGCGCCGTAGACCCCGCCGACGGCTGCCCCGGCGCGAACGCCAACTCGCCGTGCAGGCCCAGGTTGCGCGCATATGTCTGATGGATCCAGGCGTCGTCGAGTGGGAAGCCGCCCTCGCCCGCCGCCCGGCTAACAACCAGGTAAGCGCCCGCCACCAGCACCGCCAGCGCCAGATAGATCAGGAAGGGATAGCGCGCCAACCGGCTCATGGAGTTCCGGTCAGTTCGAACACATACAGCGGCGCGCCCCCGCTGCCGAGCATGGCCCGCAGCGCCAGTGCCTCGTCGGCCTCCGGCGCAGCATACAACCCCTCCAGCCCCGCTGGGTGGTTGGCGTCCAAGACCAGCCAGCGCGACCCGTAGCGCGTCATCGCCGCCAGCAGCGCCGCGCGCCCGCCACTCGGAATGACGATGGCCGCCTGCTCCGTGTGGTAATACCACCCCGGCGGATTGTTGACCGTCACCAGCGCGTCCGCCCCGCCGCCCGCGACGAATGGTCCGGCTTCAACATAGGCCGCGTCCTGCCCCGCCCACCCCGCCAGCCGTGGCCCGGCTACCAGCGCTGCCAGCGCCGCGCTCATCACCACCAGCAGCGCCGTAAACACCGGCCGCGACCGCTCCGGCCGCCAGTGCGGCAAGCGCCGCGCCACGCCCTCCACCGCCGCGTCCAGCCCAGCCGCCATCACCGGCCACCCGAACGGCAGCAGCGCCGCGCTCGAATGAAAGAAGCCGCCGCGTGCCCCCGGGAAACTGAACACGAACGTCATCAGCCCAAACAGCGCCAGCCCATACAGCCCGGCCAGATGCAGCAGCGCGTGCCGCCGCAGCCGCCACGCGCCGATCACCAGCAGCGGCAGCCCGATCAAATTCGTTTGCACTGCCACCAACGACGCCAAATTGAGTTGCAGCGCCTCCCACTTGCCCGCCAGGATCACCCCCCACCCGGCCGCGAAGTAGCGCGCCGCCGTCAACGTCTCCGGCTGAAGCGTAAAGAAGTCGTTGTAGTCCACCAGCCACGCCGCGCGCAGTCCGCCCGGCGGCAGCAGCGCCCCCACCGTCAGCAGATTGCGCGCGAACCATGGCCCCATCACCAACCCATACCCTACCACCAGCGCCCCGAGCGCCCCCACGCCTTTGCGCCGCTGTGTGAACGCCCACCACACCGCCACACACCCCACCACCAGCACGCCATCGGCCCGCGTCAGATGCGCCAGCCCTGCCAGCGCCCCCGCCGCGAACAGCCAGCGCCCCGCTGGGCTTGGCCGCCGCGAAGCCCCATACGCCGCCAGCAGTGCGCCCGCCGCCACCACGCCGTACAATGCAAAAGATTCAGTCGTCGTCCAATAGCTGAAGTAGTAGGGACTGCTGAGCGTGAGCAGCGCCGCGGCCCACGCCTGCCGCCGGTTACCCGTCAGCCGCCGCGCCGCCAGATAGCTCAGCAGCGGCAGCCCAGCCGCCAGCGCCACAAACGGCATCTGCGCCGCC
>JBBRZY010000506.1:0-4335 GCA_038252885.1 Anaerolineales bacterium
CCGAGCTGGCCCAGCGCGGGCTGGAGCGCGGCGAGCGGCTGCTGATCTTCAACGATGCGCTGGGGGCGCTGCGGGCCGGCGCGCCGCAGGGGGTGGGGGTGAGTGTGGTGTGCGGCACGGGGGCGGCGGTGGGGGCGCGGGCGGCTGACGGGCGCTTCTGGCACACCAGTTGGTGGCAAGCGCCGCAGGGCGCGGAAGAGTTAGGCGATAAGGCGCTGCGGGCGGTGTATCGCGCCGCGCTGGGCCTGGCTCGGCCGACGAGCTTGACGGCGCGGGTCTTAGACTACTTTGGCCTGCCCACGGTCGAAGACGTGCTGCACCAGCGCACGGCGCGGGTGCGGGTGGAAGGGCCGGGCGTGGCGCGGCTGGCGCGGGTGCTGCTAGACGAAGCGGCGGCGGGCGATGCCCCGGCGCGCGAGATTGTGGAGGCTCACGGCGCGGAGTTGGGCGACTATGCCTTGGTGGCCGCCCGCCGCCTGGCGCTGGACCAAACCCCGTTCACGCTGGTGCTGGCGGGCGGCGTGCTGCGTCACCCCTCGCCGCTGCTGCGCGAGGCGCTGATCGCGCGGGTGGCGGCCGGCGCGCCGCAGGTGCAGCCGGTGCTAAGCCGGTTCGAGCCAGTGGTGGGGGCGCTGCTGTTCGCGTTGGAAGCGCACGGGGTGGTGATTGACGCAGCGCTGCTGGAACGCGTGGCCGCCAGCCTGCCACCGGCGACGCTGTTCGAGACGTAGATGTATCTTGCCAACTCGACCGGGTCGCACCTACAACTCACAATTGTCGGCTACCAATTTCCGCAGAGGCAACCAGCCTGTGAATTGCACCGCAAGCAGGGGGGTGGGTTGTCAGGCAGTTGCGGTTAGTTTCAAAACCGGGTTGCGGTCCAACGAATCGGTTTTATCCAGGGTGAGATTCCTCACCCCGCCAATCACGCTGCGGTGCTACAAGCCCGCGAGCGGGGGTTCGGAATGACAAAATTACCTGGGTTGAGCAATCCTGCCCCCAAATTGAAATACACCCAATGTTGTTTGGTGGTTGACCGCCATTGGTGGGCGGCTTATGATGTGCGTTCGTTCCCGCGCCAGCGACCAGCAATCAGGCTGGACTTCTTGGCCGGAACCTCGTCAGGCTGCGCGCCTGACGCCCCTCGATGTACTTCGCAAACGCATTTGGATCGCACCTACAACTCACAATTGTCAGTTACCAGTATCCGCAGATGCAACCCGCCGAGAAAAAGGATTGGGATGCCAACTGGCTGAAGGTGCGGTTAGATGCCGCGCTAGAGGGCCGGGCCTGGACTGCGACCAAGCCCTGCATGACAACCTGGGAAGTGGAAGGGCTGGCGGTGTGGCTCGATCAACTGCGGCTGGGGCAACCCTTAACTCACAGCACCTTTGAAGCTACAGAGCCGATGCTCCATTTTCTCCCGGTAGAGATGGGGAGTCCGGCCCAGTTGCTGCGCGTCTACATTGAGGGTACATTGCGGCCACCGTGGCGCGCTGCGCGCTATGCGAACTTAAGAGACTTGTGGATTGACTTCACCCTGGCCGAAATTGACCTGCAACTCGCCAGCCAGCGCTTACGGGCGCAACTAACGCAGTTTCCGGTACGCAGCAGCGCATAGTGGCCTGATAATCAGCCAAACGAGCGCCTCGTTAAAGGCGCTCGTTTGGTTTAAACAGTGGCAGGGCATTACCAGATGGTAACAGGCGATTACGAGAGCGTAACCAGGAGGCACGAACGGAGGTAACAGCCGCCAACTATATTGAGCTTACGACGGAATGAGCGGACCTGCCTAGGGCGGGCCGCCGCAAGGAGATGGAAATGTCTAAGCTCAAATTGTCTGTTATTACCTTGTCTTTCGCGGCGCTGGGGCTGACGCTCGCGGCTTGCTCGGCGCGCAGCACGGCCACACCGGCCAGCACGCAGCCGGCGGCGACGGCGACTCACGCGATCCCAACTGTGACCACGGTCGCGCCCACGGCTACGGTCGTGGCCCCGACTGCGACGAGTGTACCGCCCACCCCCACGGTGGCCGCGCCGACTGCGACCGCCGTGGTCCCGACCGAAGCCGCGCCGACGGAGGTCGTGCCGGCCACGCCCGACCCGAACGAAGGCGTGGGCGACCTGATCTACGCTGACCCGCTCGACGGCAGCAGCGGCTGGAACTGGGGGTTCAGCGACGACGCCGTGCAGTTCGGGGTGGAGAACGGCCAACTGGTGGGCAGTATGACGAGCTCAGCGGCGTGGTGGCGCTTTAGCCTGGGGCCGGATGACCTGAGCGCGGCCAACCAGCAGGTGCGGGTGACCGCCCGGCCGGTGACGTGCGACGGCGGCGACGAATACGGCCTGATCTTCCGCGGCGGCGAGCGCGCGGCGGGCGGCTACGACTTGTATGTGTTCAAGCTGCGCTGCGACGGCGCGGCCCGGTTCGAGGCGGTGCTCGACGGGCAGACTACGGTGCTGGCCGACTGGACGAGCTCACCGGCCATTCAGAGCGGGGCGGGGGCTGAGAACACGCTGGTGGCCTGGATGAACGACGGCGAGTTCCGGTTCTACGTGAACGAGCAGTATCTGTTCACGGCGCAAGACAGCACGCTAAGCGCCGGCTACTATGGCTTCTACCTGATGGATCGCAGCGAGGGCGGCCTGACCGTGACGTTTGACGATCTGCTGGCGCGCGAAGTGAGCGGCGTGGCGGCGGGGCAATAACTTGGGGGGAACAGAGCGGGGGGCTGCGCTTCGGCGGCGCGGCCTCCCGCTCTTTTGTGTCTGACGGGTGACGCCGGCGGTCGTCTCGACGACGAAGCTGGGGCGGCCAATCAGAAAGGTGTCGCCGGGCTTGAGGCCAAACACCTGGCCGGGCGGCACAGGGTGCACGTTGACGAACTGGGGCGCAGAAAGACTTCCAGGGTGTTAGGGGGGCGCGATGGGGCGGCCCACCGGGGGTGAGCGGCCCTGAGTTGAGGGGCGAGCCGCAGCTCAATGAATATACCCGCAGGGTGGATGGGTGCGGCGGTCGGCCCAGGGTATCCTTACTAGGATAGTTATGGTTTTACTGCACAAGGAGAGGGTAGCGCATGAAACGAATCACTCAATTGGGTGGACTGGGGCTAGGGTTGACGCTGGCGCTGACGGCGTGCGGGGGGTTGGGGGCGGGGCCGACCGCGACGCCGCAGCCAACGGCTTTTATACCGACAGTGACGGCGGCCGCGCCGGCCGCAACCGAGGCCGGGCCGACTGAGACGCCGGCCCCGAGTTTGCTGCCGAGGCCGGTGTACTTCATCGCGGCGGTGGATGGGCAGATCTGGCGGCTGGAGGTGGACGGCGCGACGTTGACGCCGATCACGCACGAGGCCGAGGCGGTGACCGAGTTTGATGTGTCGCCGGTGGATCAGGCGTTGGCTTACCTGAGCGCGAACACGCTGATCCGCGCGGACGCGGATGGCGGGCAGCGCACGGTGCTGGTGACCGGGCCGACGCTGACCGGCCAGGAGACGGAGGGCGTGACGAACACGCTGCACAACCCGCTGTGGTCGCCGGATGGCCAGCAGGTGGTGTATGGGCTGAACGGCGTGAGCCGGGTGCCGGCGGCGGGCGGCGACGCGCAAGTGCTGCAAGAGAGCGACCCAGTGCCCGATGGGCGGGCCGAGGCGCGCTTCTACCGGCCGTATGCCTGGTCGCCGGACGGCAACCGGCTGCTGATGCAGGTGAACTTTTGGCAGGAGGGGGTGGTGTATGCGGTCAAAAATTTGGCCGACAGCGCGGCGCAACCGCTGGAGATCAGCGCGGTGTGCTGTGAGCCAGTGTGGAGCAATGACGGGCAGAGCCTGTACTTCTATAGCTACGATGTATCGGGCCTGAACCCGCCGGGGTTGTGGCGCGTGAACGCCAGCACGGGCGAGGTAGTGGTGCTGGTAGACGGCGGCACGGTGGGCGAGACGCTCTATCCGGTGCAGTATCCGGCCGAGGCGGCCGACGGCACGCTGTACTTCCTGATGGCGACGTTGGTGCCAGACGCCAACTTCAGCTATCCGCAGCCGGCGCAGTATCAGATGTTTATGCTGCCGGCGGGGGCTGAGGCCGGCACGCCGCCGACGGCCGTGCAGACGGACTATGTGGCCGTGTCGTACGGCGGCGCGACCTGGTGGCTGGAGGGGCCGGTGGGGGTAGTGGTGGGCGAACAGCCGCTGGGCAACGACTGGGCGGCCGGCTTGCCGCTGGTGTGGGTGTTGGCCGAGGGGGTGTTGACGCCGCTGCCGGCGGTGGGCCTGTGGCCGCAGTGGTAGGGCGTGCGTAGGGAAGAAAAAAATGGGCCGGTCAGACACGCTGACCGGC
>JBBRZY010000507.1:0-4335 GCA_038252885.1 Anaerolineales bacterium
GCGAGCCGACGCGGCCGTGCAGGTCGACCTCACCCGTGGTTGGTTCGGTAATCCGCGACAGGATCTTCAGCAGCGTGCTCTTGCCCGCGCCGTTGCGGCCGATGACGCCCAGCACCTCGCCGCGCTGGACCTCGAAGGAAACATCTTGGAGCGCCCAGATGGTGTTGTCTTCCGCATGGCGGCCTTTGGCAGTAAAGCCGCTCAGCAGTCCCTTGGCAGTTCCCGCTATCGCATCGCGTAGTGTGTCGGCCCGCTGGCGGCGCGCGCCGATCTTGTACTGCTTGCCTAAATGGCTCACCCGGATAGCAATTTCGCTCATGCGTTAAACAACGTCCGCGAACGTACGCTCCATGCGCCGAAACACAAAAGCGCCGCTGACCAACAGGGCCGCCGCGACGGCGACTGACAGCAGCACCATGCCAACCGGCGGGGGCGCCTTGCCCAAGACGGCCCAACGGAATCCCTCCGCGACGCTGGCCATCGGATTGAGCCCCAGCCAGATACGCCAGCGCTCCGGTATCAGGCTCACCGGGTAGACCACCGGGGTGGCATAAAACCACAACTGCACGAAGAACGGCACAATTTGCCCTACGTCTCGATATTGGACGCTCAGGGCCGAGAGCCACAGGCCCACGCCCAGCGCCGCCCCAAGCGCCAGCAGCAACCAGAGCGGCAGCGCCAGGAGCGCCATCGTCGGCCAGAGGCCAAAGTACAGAGCCAACCCGAACAAGACCAGCAGCGCAATCGCGAGGTCGGCCACGCCGGCTAAAACACTCGCAATCGGGATCGCCAGCCGGGGGAAATATACTTTGGAGATCAAGTTGGCGCTGCCCACCAGGCTGAGGCTGCCGCGGCTGAAGGCGCCGGCGAAGAAGTTCCAGGGGACCAGGCCGGCCATCGCGAAGACGGCATACGGCAGGTCATCCGACGGCAACTTCGCCAGATGGCCGAAGATGACGGTCAACACCAGGGTGGTCAACAGCGGCTGCAGCACGATCCAGGCCACGCCCAGCACGGTCTGCTTGTAGCGCACCTGGATGTCGCGCCAGGTGAGGAAGTAGACCAACTCGCGGTAGTGCCACAACTCGCGCAGGTTGAGCGCCGTCCAGCCACGTGAGGGCCGGATGCGCAAGATTAATTGTGGTGCGTCCAATCCACTTTCCCCTCAATCCACCCTACCCCTCGCCACCACCGTCTTCAGCAGAATCGGCACGTCCAGCCGCAGTGAGTTCTTGCAACTATAGTATAAATCGTTTTGCATATTCCGGTGCCTGGGCGGGTCGCTGCGGTCGTTCATCTGCCACCAGCCGGTGAGGCCCGGGAACACGGCCAGCCGCTGGCCGAGCGCGGCTATCGGGTCACCGTGGTCGGCCGGCCGCCCCCGCCTGGCTCGGCCGTAACCGCACCCGAGACCGAGATACGTCTAGAGACGCCGCCTTCGATCCGTTCGCGATCAGCCGACAACAGCGGCGGCCCGCGGCCGTTTTGCATTGGCGCTGTGTCGGACGCCACCTGCCGCGCCTATCGGTTGACACGCGATCAGCCGCGGCAGCGAATTTCTAACGCCACACGCCCGCCAGTCGCTTACCTGGCGGGCGTGTGGCGTTTAATGGCCCGATTGCTCGGCTTGGTCAACGGCGGGTCAAATGTACCCCTAGAGTCCCGCTGCCCAGGCCCAAGAGCGGCTGTCTTGTCACTTAAGGGTTGGGGGCGGCAGAGTTTGTGGACTGAGCGACAGCCGAGCAGCTAACATTCAGGTCCAGTCTTGTAAAGCAAAGTGGGGCGCAAACGGATTGACAAATTGGACCCCTTCGAGCGTGTGGCCCGACGAAAAGTCCTCGCTCAAAATGACGGGCACCTGGTTTAATTTGGCCGTCGCCCAAATCTGCGCATCATAATAGGCCCGTTGGTGTTGCTTAACCCCGCGCGCGGCCTCCACCACAATCAGCGGCGTTAGGTTGAACACCGGCCAGGTGCGCGCGAGATCCTCGACTTGACGCGCTGCTTCTGCAATGCCCAACTTGGGTTGGACGCCGCGCGTCGTGATGCTAAAGAACTCGGCCAAGCACTGCACGCTGAGACGGCCGCGCTGGCCCAACTGCAATACTTCTAGTGTTCGAAACGCTTGCTGCTGTTTGGCGGCTTCACCCCGATCGTGCGCGTAGACCAGCACATTCGTGTCGATAAGGGCGCTAGGCGGCATGGCGGCTCTCACGCTCGGAGTAGGCCTCCTCACGCTTCCACGTCCGCGTTTGACCCGCGACTGGCCCTTGGGCTTGCAAGGCCAACATGAAGGCGCGGGCGCGCTCCCAGGCCTCTGGATCAGCGGGCCAGGGCTGGACGCTGTTAGGAGCCACTTGTTGATCAATGGCCTGCCGAATCAATTCGGACTCGCTCACCCGGCGCGCCTTGGCCAGCCGGCGCACCAGGGCTTGCTGTTGTTTGCCAAGATAGATCTGCTTGCGAATCATCTGCGCCATGCCACACCTCCTATATACATTAATTTATACACCACTTGCTTAACTATACTGGCACACTTATCGCCCAGTCAGGTCGTCCCGCTCGCCGCTGAAATCCGAAGCGCCCGCGACACCGATTTGCCAAACACACGCCCGCCAGGTAAGCGACTGGTGGGCGTGTATCGTTTAAGGCTCGGTCGGCCGGCCCAGTAAGCAACACGGATCTGAAAAGAACAGCCCGATTCTCGGCCAAACATCGGATATAATGAGGGTCTGACGGTGCGCTCGGCCCAACGCATGAGGGTCTTCTGCTGGGACTCCGTGCCGGGGCCAGTTTTGCGGGCTAATATGCCAAGAAACCTGGAAACCCGAATGAGGGGACCGGCGTTTTATGTCTATTGCCAAAGAACGCACTGTTGGGGCAATCACGCGCGAGGGTCCACTGTTTTTGGACCCCAGAAATGCGGAAGGATCTCATTCGTAAAAGGGCATTTGGCGACTGAGGGTACGCGCGCCGCAGCTTAAATTGCTGCAAAACCCTCATTCGCGGTTCAAATCCACCCGGCGCCTCCTCGAGTAAGGTTCCGCAGCGAAAAGCGACTAAGGGTCCGGCGAAAGCGGACAGACCCTTAGTCGCTTTTGCGTCTTCCGACTGAGGGGCCTCAGCGCCACCCGGCGAATGAGGTTCTCGCCCCCCCCCGCCCGCCTCAGGCAATGCCCGGCAATAGGCGTCCAGGTCAGCCAACGTCCAGCCATGGACGGCTGACAGGAGGACCTGACAATGAGCACGAAAGGGCCAGGGTCGGAGCGAACATTGGGACCAACCACACTACAAAGCCTGATTGAGTTCTACGCCGGCGACATGGAGCGCCACGGCTGCACGCCGGACTCGGTCGTGACCAACCGCAACTTATTACTCCGCTTCCAGCGCTGGCTGGCACCGGAGGACGCGGCGGTCAAGCTGGCGACCATCACGCCGGACCGCTTGGCCGGTCACGCGGTAAAATAGGCGCGATCATAGCCGAGGTCCACAGGTGCCCACATGACCCTAGCGTCCCTGACCATTAGCGCCGCCGCGCTGCGGCACTTCATCCGCGATGCCCTGACCGCGACGGGCCTGACGGCGGCCCGGGCCGAAGTCGCCGCCGACGTGCTGGCCACCGCGGACGAAATGGGGGTGTCCACGCACGGCGTCAAGCTGCTGCCCGGCTACCTCCAGCGGCTCCAGGGCGGCGGCGCGCGGCCGCAGGGCCAGCCGTTTGTAATTCGGGAAGGCCCGGCCTGGGCTCTGGTGGATGGCGACTCGGCGTTGGGCGTGCTGATTGGTGTGTATGCCATGCAGATCGCCATGGCCAAGGCGCAGCAGGCGGGGATTGCATATGTGGGGGTGCGCAACAGCGGCCACTTCGCGGCGGCCGGTTACTACGCGCTCATGGCGGCCAAGGCTGGGCTGATCGGCCTAAGCGTCGCCAACGACATCCCGTCGGTCATCGCGCCCGGAGCCCGCCGCGCGGTTGTGGGAACCAACCCCTTCGCCTATGCCATTCCCGCCGCCAGCCATCCGCCGATCCTGCTGGATATGGCCATCAGCACCGTCGCGGGGGGCAAAGTCTACCAGGCGCGCATGCTCGGTCAGCCCATCCCGGATAATTGGATCGTTGATCTCAACGGTCAACCGACCACCGACGCCGAGCTTTATCCCGAGCAGGCCGCGCTGGTGCCGGCCGGCGGCCATAAGAGCCTGTCTGAAAAGTCAGATCAATGAGCCAAACGTTTGACCATCAGGCGGATCATGGCGACATAGATGAAGGCTTCGCTGGTTTCAGGCAAGCGCTCGTAGTCGCGCGCCAGGCGCCGGTTGCGGGTCAGCCAGGCA
>JBBRZY010000508.1:0-4305 GCA_038252885.1 Anaerolineales bacterium
GGTGTGACCAGGTTGGCCGGGGCGCAGGCGGCGACGCCCAGCCCGGTGCCCAGGCCCACGCCGGCCGGGGTTAGAAACTTGCGGCGAGAGATGGTCTTCGATGGCATACCAAACGGCTCCTCTTAGTCGGAATTCGATGGGAGCATTGTGGCACGCGGGCCGGAAGCGCGGCAGGGTCAGGTGTCAGCAGTTTGGCGTGACATTCGGCGCGGCGCGAGATGACACGAAAGATTTCTCGCGTGCCGAGGCGGTGGCCCGCCGGGCGCAGCTGCCCGGCGCTCGAAATGTCTACGAAGAACGAAGAACTGGGAGGGACGTGGCGGCGGCTACGCCTCGGGCGTTGCCGGCGGCGGCGCGATCTCGACCCGCACTTGCCAACTGCCGCCCTCGAAGCGCCTCGAAAGGGGCAGCCCGCCGCGCTGGATGAACTTCATCATGCGGGCGTTGGCGACGTTGATCTCGGCCGACCAATAGCGGATGCCCTGCGTGCGGGCGTAGAACAGCAGCCGCCGCAGCAACTCGGTGCCCAGCCCGCGATGCTGGTAGCTGTCTTCGACCACCACCGCCACTTCGGCTTCGTCGGGTTGGCCGGGCACCTGGCCGTAGCGCGCCACGCCAATCAGCGGGGCGTCGGGCACGGCGGCGGCCCCGAGCGCCGCCACATAAGCCATGCGCGCCGTGTAGTCCACGGTTGCCAACGCCTGGGCCTCGGCGGCCGAGAGCACCGGGTGGGCGCTCAGCCAGCGCAGGTAGATGCTGTCGGGCGACAGGCGGGCGTGAAAAGCCTGCAAGCGTGTGGCGTCTGTGGGGCGGATTGGCCGCAGCTGCACGGGCGCGCCATCTTTCAACGTGACGGTAACCGGTGCCAGCCAGTCTTCACTCGACATGCCGGGGTGCTCCTGGGCGGATGCAGCCTCCAGTGTACTCGGATTCGGTTTTGCAGCCGCGACGGGCTACTTGTCGAACGTCACCGCGGCCGTCATGCCCCAGCGCATGAGCGGGTCGGTGTCGGTCAGCGCAATGCGGGCGGTGTAGGTCACGTCGCCCTGCTTCTCGGCGAACACGCTGTCAATGGCGGTGACGGTGCCGTGCAGCGGGTGGTCGGGCAGCGCGTCGAGCACCACGCTCACGCTCTGCCCGGTGGCAATGCGCACCACATCAATCTCGGTCAGGTTGTCGGTGGCCACCGTCCAACTTGAGAAGTCGGCCAGCATACCCACGCTCTGGGCGGGGCCGACCTGCTGCCCAACTTTCAAGTCGAAGGCCGCCAGCGTGCCGGCGAACGGCGCGCGCAGTTCCAGGTTCTCCAGCGCGGCCTGCGCGGCCACCAGGGCGGCCTCGGCCGCCGGCAGCGCGGCCTCCGCCGAGGCCGCGTGAGCCTCGGCCAGCGCCAACCGCGCTTCGGCCAGCGCCACCTGATCGGCGTTCGGCCCATCGGCCACCAACCCAAAACGGCGCTGGGCGTCGGCCAGGCTGGCGGCGGCCAGCGCCTGGTGGGCCTGGGCCAGCGTCACTTTGTCGGCGTCCGGCCCACGCTGGGCGGCGGCCAGGTTCGCCACCGCATCGTCGTAGGCTTCCTGCGCCTTATCCACGGCGTCGCCCTGGTTGGCGGCGGCCGTGCTGATCTGTAGCTCCAGCGCCAATTGCGCGTCGAGCGCCGCCTGATAGTTGGCCTGGGCGCGCTTCACGGCGTCGAGTAGTTCCAGGTTGCCGTTGCTGTCATCGTACTTGGCCTGCAAGTCCTGGTAGAAGCGGAAGGCCTGGTCGGTGTTGGCGACGGCCACGGCGTGCGCCTGCTGCTCCGGGCTGACGTTGCCCAACTGCTGCCCGGCCTGGGCGTTATTCAGCGCCAATTGCGCGTCGGCCACCGCGTCAGTCAGGCGCTCGGAGACCGGGTTCTGAATGTTCTTGAGGTCCTTGTTGGCCTTGAGCAGCGCGTCTTGGGCGGTAGCGACCTCGAACGCGGCCTGGGCGGTGACGAGGGCGGCCGCAGCGTGCAGCGCGGCCAGGGCCTGCGCGGCGCTCAGGCGCTCGAGCGCGACGTTCACCTGTTCGAGCGCGGCGTTGGTGCGCGCCAACTCGGCGTTGGCGATCTGGGCCTGCACCGCTTCAACGTTATCCAACTGCGCCAACAGCGCGCCGGCCGCCACGGTGTCGCCCTCGGCGAAGAACACCTGGGCCACCGGCCCGCCGGCCGCGAACACCAGCCCTAGCGACTGGGCCGGCTGGAGCTGGCCGTCGGCCACCACGGCGAAGTCATCGACCACCACCGGCACCACGTTGGGCGGGGGGGTGGCTTGCCCGGCGCAGGCCGCCAGCAGGGCCGCGACCACGATCACACTCATCAGACGCAATTGTTTCAACATAGCTGCTCCGCGTTCTCAGTCCAAATAGAAAGAAAAGTTACTCGTAAGCCAGGCTCTCGCGCACGCTGATCTGCGTAGCGCGGCGGGCCGGCAGCCAACTCGCCAGCAGCGAGAGCGCCAGCACGATGCCGAGCCAAATCCACACCCCTTGCTGCGAGTAGTGGTAGACGGCCGGGAAGTCAATCACCACGCCCAGCGCATCCACGAAGTAGCGCCCGGCGAACAAGCTGAGGGGCACCGCCGCCAGCCAACTTAGCACGCCCAGCAGCAGGCCCTCGCCCACGAAGATGTAGGCCACATCGGCCGACGACGCGCCCACCGCCCGCATGACGCCGATCTCCCGCCGCCGCTCAAGCACGTTGATCGAAAGCGTGCCCGATAGCCCAAAGCTGCCGACCACCGCGATCAGGAAGGTCATAATCAGCAGCAGCGTGGTCAGGATGCTGAACTGGGCGTTGGCGTTGGCCTGCGACTCGGCCGCCGTGTCGGTGAAGCTCAGCCCGACGCCCAGCGTCTGAAAGTAGGCGCGCAGGTCGGTCTCCATGGCCTGCTGCGAGGCCAGCGACTTCTCGGCCACGCGAATCTCGGCCACGCTGGCCCGGCCCACCCGGTTCAGGTCGGCATTGAGCGTCTCGCGGTGGATGTAGGCCGTGTTTTGGTCGCGGCCGGCCAGGTCGAAGATCAGCCCAACGATGGTGAAGGTGCGCTCGCCGGATACGCCGAAGTCGAGCACCAGGGCGTCGCCCAGGGTCAGGCCCATCTTGCGGGCCAGCTTTTGGTTGAGCAGCAAGGCGTGGCCGTCGGCCGGGTCGAGGTTGCGGCCGGCAGTCAGCTCGGGCACGTACAACTCGGTGTCGGCCGGGATGCCGCGCAGGGCCACGTCGTAGCGCGTGCCAGGGCCGCTTGTGCCGGGCACATGCCCCTCGGCCGCGTCGAAGACCCACATCTCGGCCCGCGTGACATTGGGCTGGGCCTCGATCAGCGGCACGATCTCGGCAATGCGCTGCGGCTGGTTGAAGCCGATGATGACGTCGTAGCCAAAGCCGCGAAAGATCTGCTGGACCGTCTCGTTGAACGAGTGATGGGTGCTGAGCACCATCATAAAGATCGCGCCGGCCGCCACCAGCGTCACTTGCGTCAGCGCCACGCGCCCTAGCCGCCGGAAGGTGTTGCGCAGCGCCAGGGTGGTCATGCGCGGCAGGCCGGCCAGGCTGCCCAGCAGGCGGTCGATCAGCCGGACGCCATAGCGCCCGCTGCCCAGGCCGTAGGCATTCAGCGCCTCGCGCACCGAGATGCTGACGCCCTGCAGCACCGGGTACGACCCAGCCAGCAGCGGTGTGAGCAGCCCCGCGCCTAATTGATAGAGCAGCGCCGTGCGCAACACCTCAAACGGCGCGGCCGGCACGTTGATCAGTTGCAGCATCCAGCCGGCCAGGGCGTTCGCGCCCAGCGCCCCGATGGGCACTGCCACCGCCAGGCTGAGCAGGCCATACACGCCCACCCCCGCCAGGTACAGTGTGGAAATCTGCGGCGACAGCCCGCCGATGGTCTTCATGATGCCAATCTGCGGCACCTGCTGGGCGATGACGGCGTTAATGGTGTTGACCACCAGGATGGTGCTCAGCCCCAGCGACAGCGCCGCCATGACGGTCAGCACCAGGCCGACGCCGTCCATCAGGTCTTGCAGCGGGTGGCGCTGGGGGTCTTGCAAATTCGCGAAGCCGACGCCCAGGCCCTGCTTCTTCAGGCGCGTCTCGACCACATCGGCCATGCGCTGGGCCTCGGCCTCGCTGTAGACCGGGATGGAGAAGCGCAGGCGGTTGAAGGCGCTCGGGCCGCCGAGTTGCAGCATGGTGGCGCGCGTGACGTAAAACGTGGCCTGTTCGGTGAAGGGCGGCGGGGCCTGCTGCGGGTCGCGCACGGTGCCGTTGACGGTGAA
>JBBRZY010000509.1:0-4299 GCA_038252885.1 Anaerolineales bacterium
ACCTCATCCTGTTTGGGACCCGCCGGATGCTGGAGCCAACCAGCTACTTCGAAAAAGTATCCGGCGCGCTCAGCTTCGCGGCTTTCTACGCTTGGGAGTTGGTGCGTGCCAACGTGCGCGTCGCGGCCGATGTGCTGCGCTCGCCCCGCCACCTTCAGCCGCGCATCATTGGCGTGCCACTCTCAGCCCACACCCCGGCCGAGGTGGTACTGCTGGCACTGCTGATTGCGCTGACGCCCGGCACCCTGGTGCTAGACATTTCGACCGATCGGCAGGTCATATATATTCATGTGCTGGCCGGGGCCAATGCCGACCAGGTGCGGCACGAGATCAAAGACCAGCTCGAGCGCCGGCTGTTAAAGCTGATGCGGGGATCCACACCATGAGTCTGCTGGCATATAGCTTGTTTGGGCTGATTATCCTGGCCATGCTGTTCGCCGTCGTCCGGCTGGTGCTCGGCCCAAGCCTGCCAATGCGGGTGGTGGCGCTCGACCTGATGTCGGGGTTGTCGGTCGGGTTCATCGCCATCTATGCGGTGGTGACAAATCAATCGGTGTATGTGGATGTGGCGCTGGTGCTGGCCCTGGTGACTTTCCTGGGGACGGTGGCCTTTGCCTACTACATTGAGAAAGGCGGTTTGCCGTGGGGTCGATCTTAAGCGGGGTGCTGATGGTGATCGGGGCCAGCTTCATGCTGTTGGCCGCCCTGGGCGTGGCGCGTATGCCCGACCTGTTCACGCGTATGCACGCTAGCACCAAGTCAACCACGCTGGGTGTGGCCTGCCTCATGCTGGGCGTGGCCGTTCACTTCGGCGATTTGTCCGTCGCCGCGCGCGCCCTGGCGGTCGTCGCGTTTGTCTTTTTCACGGCACCGGTGGCCGCCCACATGATCGCGCGCGCCGCGTACTTTTCGGGTGTGCCGCTGTGGAGCGGCACGCTGGGCGATGAGCTGCGGGGCCGGTACGACGAGCAGGCGCACACCCTGCACAGCCACGATTGGGAGCAACCGTGACGCTGCTCCCTGGCCGTTCGACCTTGTGCGGGCTACACCTATCATCCAGCCAGACACACTGCTGCGGTGGCACTGAGAGGGCTGCGGCTGGGCGATCTCGAACGGATTGATGGCAGCCGCGAGCTGGACCGGCGGCGGCGGGCCGGTTCGCTCTCACCGTTGGCCAATCGTCTGCCGCCGGTCGTCGAGTTCTCATCGACCGTAGCTGGCTTTACGGCCCGATCAGATCATTTGCTTCACCACCCCCGACTGGGCAAGGCCCTAGCTATCCTATAATGGAGGCATGGCTTTACCGATCCTATCAACGAAGCTGCACGTCCCGAGGGCGCGACCGAACCTGGTGGCTCGCCGCCGGCTGCTCAGCCAACTGAACGAAGGCCTTGAACTGGGGCGCAAGCTGGTTATCTTGGCGGCCCCCGCTGGCTTTGGCAAAACCACGCTGGTGAGCGAATGGTTGGGGCACAAGGACCCGCCGGCCGCCTGGTTGTCGTTGGATGAGGACGACAATGACCTCAACCGCTTCCTCGTCTACGTCATCGCCGCATTGCAGAGGGTTGCTCCGCAATTGGGAGCCGGGCTCCTGGGAGCGCTGCAGGGTCATCGACCGCCCCCGGCCAACGCTGCCTTGAGCGCCCTGCTCAACGAGATCGCCGCCCTGACAAGCGAGGTCGTCCTTGTCATCGACGACTACCACGTCATTGATTTGCCGGCGGTGGATAATGCGCTCGCCTTCATCCTAGAGCACCAGCCGGCCAACTTGCGCCTGGTGCTCGCCACGCGGGTTGACCCCAATCTGCCGCTGGCCCGCTTGCGTGCCCGGGGCCAGCTGACCGAACTGCGGGCCAGTGACCTTCGTTTTACGCCGGCCGAGGCGGCCGCCTTCCTCAATGAGGTCATGGGCCTGGCGCTGTCGCCAGAGGACGTGGGGGCGCTGGAGCAGCGAACGGAGGGTTGGATCACAGGCCTCCAGCTCGCGGCGGTCTCGATTCGGGGGCAAGCCGATGTGCCCGGCTTCATTCGGGCTTTTACCGGCAGCCATCACTTTGTCCTCGACTATCTGGTGGAAGAAGTCCTCCACCAGCAGCCACAAGCCGTGCAGGATTTCCTGCTGCGCACCTCCATCCTCGACCGGCTATGCGGCCCGCTGTGCGATGCGGTGCTGGCCGCCCCGGCTGAGTCCAGCCAGGCGGTCCTTGAGACCCTGGAGCGCACCAACCTGTTCATTGTCCCGCTGGACCAAGAGCGGCGCTGGTATCGCTATCACCAGCTCTTTGCCGAATTATTGCGGCAGCGCTTGCCGCTGCAGGCTGCGCCAGACGGCCCCACCGTCGCTGAACTGCACCGGCGCGCCAGCCAATGGTATGAGGCGAACGGCCAGGAGGTGGAAGCCTTCGAACATGCCGCGGCAGGGGAGGATGTGGAGCGCGCCGAGCGGCTCATGGACGGCGGCGGCATGCCGCTGCACTATCGCGGCGCGATGGTGCCCGTCCTGCACTGGCTGGCACGGCTGCCACACGAAGTGCTGGAGGCTCGGCCGTCCCTGTTGGTGGCGCATGCGACGGCCCTCAGCCATCTGGGCCAGCAGGTCAACACGATCGAAGAGATGCTCCAAACCGCTGAAGATGCGCTGGCGGCGGTCGAGCCCACTAACGACCGGCGCGAACTGCTTGGAAAGATTGCCTCCATTCGGGCCATGCTGGCCGTCCCCCGGCGCCAGGTCGAAACCATCCTGACCCAGTCACGCCGGGCGTTGGATTTCCTCCACCCGGACAATCAATCGGACCGCACCGCCATGACCTGGACGCTGGGTTATGCCTATCAGATCCAGGGCCAACGGGTGGAGGCGCGGCAAGCGTATGCCGAGGCCCTGGCCAGCAGTGAAGCCACTGGCAATCTCATGATTGAATTGGCGGCGACCACCTGCCTGGGCCAGATCCAGTTCAGCGACAACCAACTGCCCGCCGCCGTCAAAACCTATGAGCGCATCCTACAACTTGCTGGGGAGCCGCCGCTGCCGGGCGCGTGTGAGGCCTACCTGGGGCTGGCCCAGGTGTACTACGAATGGAACGCACTGGAAGAGGCCGAGCGGTACCTGCACCTAAGTTTGCCCCTGGCGCAGCAGATGGAGAACGTTGACACCCCAGCCGCCTGTGGCCTACTGCTCGCCCGTCTCAAACTGGCGCAGCGCGATGTGATTGGCGCCTCGGCCGCACTGGCGGAAACTGAAGCGTTTGTGGCCCAGCACCACTTTGAGCATTGGCGGCCGGCATTGGCAGCCGGGCAGGTGCTGGTCTGGCTCCGTCAAGGCATGTTGGACGAGGCCGAGCACGCTGCTGGGACGCATCCCCTGTCGCTCGCCCGCGTGCGCTTGGCGCAGGGCAACTCCAGCGCGACCCTGGCGCTGCTTGAACCCGAACTAGGCGAGGCAGAGGGCAACCATTGGCTGGATCTACAACTCCAGGCGCTGGTGCTCCAGGCGTTGGGGCTCCGGGCTCAGGGCGAACGGGAGGCGGCCGCGCAGGTGCTTGCCACCGCCTTGGCGTTGGGCGAGCCGGGCGGCCTGATCCGGACTTTTGTGGACGAGGGGCTGCCCATGTTGGCGCTGCTGGAAGAAATGCCGGCCGCGCACGTTGCGAGCGAAGTCTATCGGCAGCGGCTGCTCGTGGCGTTTGGGCGGGGTGAGTCTGAGCAGCGGGCAGCGCCGGGGGGACAGACCTTGGTAGAGCCGCTAAGCGACCGCGAACGCGATGTGCTGAACCTGCTCAAGACGGAATTGACCGGCCCAGAAATCGCCCGACAGCTCAGTGTGTCCTTGAGCACCCTGCGCACGCACACCCAGAACATCTACGGCAAACTAGGGGTCAAAAAACGCCGGGCGGCTGTCCGGCGGGCGGAAGAGCTCGGCTTGTAAACTTCGTCTGCTTTCCTTCGCCCTGGCCAGTGCGCTCACCACCGGCCAGGGCTTTTTTGTTCCCCGTGCGGCGCTCCAACGCAATATCATCACATGTGATGATGACACCTCATCACCTTCGTGGGTAAGGTCTTGTTAAGGAACCACTCCGCCCGCCACGCAGCGGGGTCTGCGTAGTGGGAACAACATAGAAGCACTTAATCAGAAAGGAGCAAGGCAAGATGGAAGGTCTTTGGTCAGCAAACATGTGGGGCACGCCCGTTGGATTGGGTCTCTTCTTTTCCCTGATGGGGATTGGAATGGGCGCCTTTTTCTGGGGCGTGAGCAAAATTTTGGGGAAGAAAGAGTAGGCGCTCGGTCTGCTTGCTTCCCGGCCG
>JBBRZY010000510.1:0-4269 GCA_038252885.1 Anaerolineales bacterium
CCGCCTCCTCCCCCTTCGTGAAAATTCGTGGTAAAGGCCCGCCGGAATGAAAATCTATTTCTGTCAGCCCCTCCCCTAAAATTCGTGTAATTCGTGTAATTCGTGGCCAATGGTTTTCTCCGACCTCCGCCCACCCAAACCTCGGCGCAATTGGCCGAATTAAGCTAACATATGGCCGCGGCCAGGTGCGCCGTGGGCGGCGGGGCGCCAACTTTTCGGCTCAAGGTATAGGTCTGTGTCACTTCAACAAATCGGACGTTACACCCTGCATGGCGAACTCGGGCGCGGTGGCATGGCCACCGTCTATCGCGGCTACGACCCCCGTTTCAAGCGCGAAGTGGCGGTCAAAATTCTGCCGCCCGAGTTCCTGCACGCCTCCACTTTTCGCGCCCGCTTCGAGCGCGAGGCCCAAACCATCGCCGGGCTAGAGCACCCCGCCATCGTGCCGGTCTACGACTACGGCGAGGAGAACGACCAGCCCTACCTGGTCATGCGCCTGATGGCCGGCGGCTCACTGGCCGACCGGCTGGCGCGCGGCCCGCTGCCCCTGCCTGAGACGGCCGACATCATCGAGCGCCTGGCCCCGGCCCTCGACCGCGCCCACGGCCTGGGCATCATCCACCGCGACCTCAAGCCCGGCAACATCCTGTTCGACGGCGACGGCCACCCCTACATCTCCGACTTCGGGCTGGCCAAGCTCACCGAGCCGTCCGCCCAGCTCAGCCAGACCGGCGTCATGGGCACCCCCGCCTACATGGCCCCCGAGCAGGCGCGCGGCGACAAGCAGCTCGACGGCCGCGCCGACCTCTACGCCCTGGGTGTCATCCTCTACCACATGCTCACCGGCCGCCCGCCCTACGAGGCCGACACGCCGATGGGCGTGGCCTTCAAGCACGTCACCGAGCCGCCGCCGCGCCTGAGCGCTGCCCGGCCCGACCTCCCGCTCGCCTTCGACGCCCTCATCACGCAGGCCATGGCCAAAGACCCGGCCGCGCGCTTCCAGACCGCCGCCGCCCTGCAAGCCGCGCTCGCGCGCGCCCTGAGCGTCCAATCCACCCGGCCCGGGGCCGACCTGGATACCGCGCCGACCATGATGGCGGCCCCCGACCAGACTCAGCCCATGTCGTTCCCGCCGCCCGCGCCGCCGGTCACGCCCATCCGCCCACTGCGGCCGATCACGGCCTCGTCGCCGCCGCCCGCCGCCTACACACCGCCGCCGTCTTACTACTCTCAGCCGCCCGAACCGGTCTATGTCCCCTCCGTGCCGCCGCCGGTCTACAACCGGCCGCCCACCCCCGTGCCGGCTTATGTGGCTCCGGTTGCGCCGCCCCCGGCCCGCGCCAATCGCCTGGGTTGGGGGCTGCTGCTCGGCCTTGGGCTGCTGCTGTTCTTTGTCGTGATTGCGGGCGCCGCCTACGTCGCCGTCACCTACTTCAACAGCCCCGCCGCCACGCCCACGCTGGGCATCCCCATCACCTGGACACCGCGCCCGGTGCCGACCGCCACCAACACCCTGGCCCCCGGCGAGACGCCGGCCACCCCAGCGCCGACCGACGCCCCCACCGAAGCGCCGACCGACGCGCCGACCCCGGCCCCGCTGGTCGCCGGCTCAACCCAGATCAGCAGCCTCGACGGCATGGTGCAGTTGTATGTGCCCGCCGGCGAGTTTGGCATGGGCAGCGACTCGGCCGCGCCCGACCAGGCCCCCTTCCACGCCGTCACGCTCGACGCCTTCTGGATTGATCAGACCGAAGTGACCGTGGCCCAGTACATTCAGTGCGTCAAGGCCGCCGCTTGCTCCGCGCCGCTGGCCCTCAACTCGGTCACGCGCGCCGTCTACTACGACAACTCCGACTACTTCAACTTCCCGGTCATCTTCGTCAACTGGCCCCAGGCCGGGGAATATTGTCTGTCGGTCGGCCGCCGCCTGCCCACCGAAGCCGAGTGGGAGAAGGCGGCGCGCGGCCCCGACGCCCTGATCTACCCGTGGGGCAACGACTACGACGGCCGCCGCCTGAACGCCTGCGACATCAACTGCTCGGCCACCTGGCACGCCACCAACAACGACACCTTTGCCCGCACCGGCACGGTGGGCGTGTTCGCCACCGGGGCCAGCCCATATGGCGTGCTCGACCTGGCCGGCAACGTCTCGGAGTGGGTCGATGCCTATTACGACTTTCGCGGCTACTTCGACTTACCCACCGCCAACCCGCCCGGCCTCGAGTCGGGGCTGACACGCGTGCTGCGCGGCGGCTCGTGGCTCGACAGTCCCAGCCTGGTGCGCGCCGCCGCCCGCCTGAGCGCCGTGCCCGACGCCCGCAGCAATGTCAGCGGCTTCCGCTGCGCCGCCTCTAGCCTGCCGCAGGCCAGTGCTGTTCTCGCACCATGACCAAACGCTTTATCCTCGTGGCCGGCAACATCGGCTCTGGCAAAACCTCGCTGACGGCCCGCCTGGCCGAGCGGCTAGACTACGCCCCGGCCTATGAGTCGGTGGCCGATAACCCCTACCTGGCCGAGTTCTACGGCGCGATGACGCAGTGGAGCTTTCACCTGCAAGTCTTTTTCCTGGGCCACCGGGCCGAGCAGCACCACGCGCTGGCCCAGTCGCCCGCCAGCGCCATCTGCGACCGCAGCATCTTCGAGGACTACTACATCTTTGCCCGCGCCCTCAAAGAGCTGGGCCACTTCTCTGAGCGCGACTTCGACGCCTACGCGCGGCTGTTCCACCTGGTGGTGCGCCACCTGCCCGCGCCCGATTTGCTGCTGTACCTCAAGGCTTCCACGCCCACGCTGCTGCACCGCATCCGCCTGCGCGGGCGCGCGATGGAGGCCGGCATCAGCGCCGACTACCTCGACCGCCTCAACCGCCTGTACGACACCTGGCTATCGGACTTCGACCTGTGCCCGGTGCTCACCCTCCCTGCCGACGACCTCGACTTCGTCCACCACCCTGACCATTTCGACCTGATCGTCGCGAAAATCAACGACAAACTGGCCGGCAAAGAAGAAGTGATCTTCCCGTAGTAAGTGTCCTGCCGGTGGTTGGAATCAGCGGGCGAAAACCCTTGGCCACGAATTCCACGAATGTGGGTCCGTAGCAGGACGAGGGCGCTGGCAATCGCAGGATGGGTAGCCGCTGAGAGAAAAACCGCCCTAGCCAGCCCCACGCTTTCTTTTTCTCCTTCTTTCCTTCCGCTTTTTTACAACCTTTTTACAATCGCAACGCCTCCCGGCAACGCCCACCCGCGATACTCGTCATTGTCTGCTGGAAGTGCCGCAGACTGAACGGGCAACGCTAAACGGAGGCTAACATGTTGGCAAAACTAAAAGTTGGATTGGTGAGCGCCCTGGCGGCGGCGCTGATGCTGGGCGCGGCGGCTCCGGCCTTCGCGCAAACTGAAGCGCCGGCGACTCTGGCCGCGGCCCATTCGCGCTGGACGGGCGGGCAGGTGACGGCCGTGGGCGCGGACAGCTTCACCGCCGCCGGCCTGCGCGGCAACGCGCACACCGTGGCCGTGACCGCCGCGACGCAGTTCCTGACTGAGACCGGGCAGCCCTCCAGCCTGGCCGACCTGCACGTGGGCGACCGCGTGCGTGGCTCGCTGACCGTGGCCGACGACGGCACGCTGACCGCGCTGCTGGTCATCAACCTCGGCCCGCAGACGGAATATCGCGGCGCGGGCGTCGCCAGCACTGTGGACGACGAAGAGCAGTCGTTTGCCTTCACCGCGCGCCGGGGCCGCGTCTGGGAGTTCTACGTGGACGACGCGACCGAGATCACCAACCGCGCCCAGGCCGACCTGACCTTCGCCGACATTGACGCCAGCGACCGGCTGTTTGTCCACGCCGAGCTGCGCGCCGACGGCAAGTGGTGGGCGCTGCGGGTGGGGCTGCGCCAATAAAGGCAGAGAAAAAAGAAAGAGATGCTGCGCTAAGAAAAAGGATGCAAGCGCAACTGGGCCAGTCGGCGCTGCCGGCTGGCCCAGTTTTCGTTTTTGGGCGAAATGATCACACAGATACCGCAGTCAAATAGCCACCCGCCGCGACCCCGCCTCAGCCTCTGACCGGCCACGACCCCATTCGTGTAATTCGTGCAATTCGTGGCCAAAGGTCTTCCCCCAGCATAAAACCAAAACTTGCTCTGATATAATCCTCTCGTCATGCCCTCCAAGATCCTATTCCTCAGCGCCGAAGTCGCCCCATTCGCCAAGACCGGCGGGCTGGGCGACGTGGGCGGCTCGCTGCCCAAGTATCTGCGCGCCCTCGGCC
>JBBRZY010000511.1:0-4267 GCA_038252885.1 Anaerolineales bacterium
GCTGATCTCGAGAAGCTGCTGTACAGCCCGCCTTACAAGGTCGCCACCAGCATGGCCGGCAAAAAGATCAACCTGACCGTCGAAGGCATCATCAGCAAGTTCACGCGCAAGTACATCACGCAGGACCTCAAGGCCCGGCCGGAGCGCACGCAGAAGGCCGTGGCCCCCTACCTGACGCTCGGCCCGTGCCTGCTGTGCCACGGCGCGCGCCTCAGCCAGCCCACGCTCAGCTGCAAGATCAATGGCCGCAACATCGCCGACTTTGCCGCGCTGGAGATCGGCCAATTGGTCGGCGTGGTGCGCGCCGTCAAAGGCTCGGTGGCCGCGCCGCTGGTGGCCGACCTGGCCCAGCGCCTGCAGCACCTGGTGGATATCGGCCTGGAATACCTCAGCCTCGACCGCCAGACCGACACGCTCTCGGGCGGCGAGTCGCAGCGGGTGAAGATCATCAAGCAGTTGAGCAGCAGCCTGATGGACGTGATGTACATCTTCGACGAGCCCAGCGCCGGCCTGCACCCGCGCGATGTGCACCGCATGAACGAGCTGCTGCAAAAGCTGCGCGACAAAGGCAACACGGTGCTGGTGGTCGAGCACGACCCCGATGTGATTAAGGTGGCCGACCATGTGGTGGATGTGGGCCCGCTGGCGGGCCGGGGCGGCGGCGAAATTGTGTTCGAGGGCAGCGTGGCCGGGCTGCTGAAGTCGGGCACGCTCACCGGGCGGCACATGCAGCAGGCCGTGCCGATTAAGGACGAGTTTCGCCCGGCGACCGGCCAACTGCATATCGCCCATGCCAAAGCCAACAACCTGCAAGACGTCAGCGTGGATATTCCGACCGGCGTGCTGACGGTGGTGACGGGCGTGGCCGGCTCGGGCAAAAGCTCACTCATAAACCAGGTCTTCCTGCGCCAGCACCCAGAGGCGGTGGTGATCGACCAGTCGGCGGTGGGCGTTTCCACGCGCTCGAACCCGGCCACCTACACCGGCATCCTGGACGACCTGCGCAAGGCCTTCGCCTCGGCCAACAAGGTCAGCCCGTCGCTGTTCAGCTTCAACTCGGCCGGCGCGTGCGAGGCCTGCCAGGGCTTGGGCGTCATCTACACCGACCTGGCCGGCCTGGGCGAGGTCAAGACCCCCTGCGAAGTCTGCGAAGGCCGGCGCTTCAAGGACGAAGTGCTGGGCTACAAGCTCAACGGCCTGTCGATCACCGATGTGCTGGCCATGCCGGTCAGCCAGGCCCTGGCGGCGCTGAACCTCAAAGAGGTCACCCGCCGCCTGCAAGCCCTGAGCGACGTCGGCCTGGGCTACCTCTCGCTCGGCCAGCCGCTGAGCACGCTCTCGGGCGGCGAGTGCCAGCGCATCAAACTGGCCAGCGAGCTGCACAAGCAGGGCAGCATCTACGTCATGGACGAGCCGACCACCGGCCTGCACATGTCCGACATCGGCCACTTGCTGATTGTCATCAACCGGCTGGTCGACAGCGGCAACACCGTCATCGTCATCGAGCACCACCTGCATGTCATCAAGAACGCCGACTGGATCATTGACCTCGGCCCGGAGGGCGGCAGCAAGGGCGGGCGGGTGATGTTTGCCGGCACGCCGCGCCAGTTGCTCAGCGCCAAGCAGTCGCTCACCAGCGCCTACCTGCGCGACTAAGGTGGGCCGCCATGCTAGAATACGCGCATGAGTTGGGATGTGATCGGCCACACCTGGGCGTCAGAAATGCTCCAGCGCGATCTGGCGCAGGATCGCATGCGCCACGCCTACCTGTTCACCGGGCCGGCCGGCGTGGGCAAGCGCACCCTGGCCACCCAGTTTGCCCAGGCGCTGCTCTGCCCCAACGCCAGCCCGCCCTGCGGCCAGTGCCGCCACTGCATGCTCACGTCGCGCGGCAGCCATCCCGACCTGCTGACGCTCGAACCCACCCGCGCTGGCCGCAACGCCATCATTAAAGTCGACCCGGTGCGCGAGGTGATCAAGGCGCTGCAACTCAAGCCGATTGAGGCCCGCCGGCGCGTGGCGCGCGTGCTCAACTTTCACGCCGCCAACCCCCAGGGCATGAACGCCTTTCTCAAGACGCTGGAAGAGCCGCCGGGGCAGGCCGTGATTTTGCTGACGGCCGAGCGGGCCGACGACCTGCTGCCGACCATCGTCTCGCGCTGCGCGGTGGTGGCGCTGCGCCCGCTGCCGGCCGAGCTGGTGCGCGAGGCCTTGATCACGCGCTGGCTGGTGCCGGCCGACCGGGCCGACCTGCTGGCCCACCTGGCGCAAGGCCGCCTGGGCTATGCGGTGCGCCTGCACGGCGACGACGATGCGCTGGCGGCCCGCACGCAGCGGCTGGACGACCTGCAAACGCTGCTGACGACGGGCCACGTGGCCCGCTTTGGCTACGCCGAACGGCTGGCCAAGGAAGGCGGCGAGCGCATTCAGGGCGTGCTCGATCTGTGGCTGGGCTTCTGGCGCGACGTGCTTTTAGCGACCGCTGCTGGCAGCGCGACCGCTGCTGGCAGCGCGACCGCTGCTGGCAGCGCGACCGCTGCTGGCAGCGCGACCGCTGCTGGCAGCGCGAATACCGGCGCGGCCGGCCAGTGGGCCAACCCCGACCGCGCGGCCGACATTCAGCGCGTGGCCGAGGCCGTCACGCCCGCGCTGGTGCACACCGTGATGGTCAGCCTGCGCCGCACCGGCGAGTTGCTCGAAAAGAACGCCAACACGCGCCTGGCGCTGGAAGTGGCCCTGCTCGACTGGCCGCGCTTGTGAGGGGTGCGCTGAAGCTGCCCGGCGCCGGGTGGCTCGAGTTTGTCTGGTACCTCGCGCTTGGTTTTGGGCTGTTCCTGGTCATCTCGCAGGCGATCGATTTGGCGTTCGAGGCCAACAGCCTGGCGCGCAGCGCGGCGCTCTACACCGCCAACTTTCTGTGCTTCGCCGGCGCGGCCTACTGGCTGGGCGTGCGGCGGCCCGGCCTCACCCTGGCCGAGTTTGGGCTGCGGCCGTTCGAGCGCCGCTGGCTCGGGCCGGCCCTGCTGGGCGCGCTGCTGCTGCTGCCGGTGCGCGTCATCGCGGCGCTGGCCGCCGAAGCGCTGGCTGGCGGGCCGCAATCGCTCCAGCCGCGCCTGGATTTGATGCTGCCGCCCGGCCCGCTGGGGCTGAACCTGGCGGTGACGCTGCTGGGCGTGGGGCTGCTGGGGCCGCTGGCGGAGGAGTTGTATTTTCGCGGCCTGCTGCACGGCTGGCTGGCGGCGCGGCTGGGTAGATGGCCTTCCGTGCTCATCAGCTCGGCGCTGTTCGGGTTGGGCCACTTCGACAACGTCGGCGTGATGGCCTCCAGCTTCATCCTGGGCCTTATCTGCGCGCTGGCGCTGGAGCGCAGCCGCTCGCTGTGGCTGCCCATCAGCCTGCATGTGGTCAATAACAGCCTGGTCATATTGGTGCTTTACTGGGGCGCGGCGCTGACGCCCGCCCTCGGCGCCAGTTAGGCGCCCGCAATTTATTACGATAAGGAAACGCTACATGGATAACGCTTACACGAACGCCTCCGGCCAACGCCTTGATCTGCCCGACCCGAACGTCACGGCGCAGGGCAAGGGCCTCACCGGCATGGAGTACAAGATCATTGGCACCACGCTGCAAGCGGTGATCTTGGAGCTTGACCCCGGCGAGACGGTCTTCTCCGAAAGCGGCGGCATGGCCTGGATGACCAACAACATCACCATGCACACCAGCGGGCGCGGCGGCGGGCTGGGCGGGGTGCTCAAGCGCGCCGTCAGCGGCGAGAGCCTGTTCCTGGTCGAGTACACCAGCGCCGGCAGCAAGGGCATGGTGGCCTTTGCCTCCGACTTCCCCGGCAAGATCGTGGCCCTCAACCTGGCCCAAGGCCAGCAGATGATCGCGCAGAAGACCGCCTTCCTAGTGGCCGAGAAGTCGGTCAACCTGGATATTCACTTCCGACGGCGGCTGGGCGCGGGGCTGTTCGGCGGCGAGGGCTTCGTGCTGCAAAAGCTCACCGGCCCCGGCGTCGCCTTCGTGTGCCTCGACGGCGAGATCATGGAGTACACCCTGGCGCAGGGCGAAGTCATGAAGGTAGACACCGGCCACGTCGCCATGTACGAGCCGACCGTCAACTTCGACATCGAGATGGTCAAGGGCTTCTCCAACATCCTTTTCGGCGGCGAGGGCCTGTTCCTGGCCACACTCACCGGGCCGGGGCGCATCTGGCTCCAGACCATGCCTACCCAGAACCTGGCCAAGGCCATCATGCCCTACCTCC
>JBBRZY010000512.1:0-4253 GCA_038252885.1 Anaerolineales bacterium
CGCGCTGCCGGAGGGCTACGACACGACGCTTGGGCGCTGGTTCAACAAGGGCCGCGATCTCTCCGGTGGCGAGTGGCAGAAGATTGCGCTGGCGCGGGCCTTTATGCGCGACTGCGAAGTGATTGTGCTCGACGAGCCGACGGCCGCGCTCGACGCCGACAACGAGATGCGCGTCTTTCAACAGTTCCGCGAGCTGACAGTGGACAAGATCGCGGTGCTGATCAGCCACCGCTTCTCAACCGTGCGCATGGCCGACCGCATATGCGTGATCGAGGACGGGCAGATCAGCGAGCAAGGCACGCATGCCGCGCTATTGGCCCTCGGCGGCACCTACGCCCGCTTGTTCACCCTCCAGGCCGAGTCTTACAAGTAGCGGCTCAACCCGTTTCTACTAGCCGGGCGTTGGTCAGGGCGCGCAGGTCGGCCACGCCCAGGCGCAGGTTGGCGCCGCGCTGCCCGGCGCTGATGTGGATGTAGGGCAGGTCTGTGGCGGCGCTCGACAGGCAGAGCTCGAAGCCGCGATTGATGAGCGCCAGGGCCGAGATGCCGCCGACTTGCAAGCCGGTGAGGGCTTCGGCCTCGCGCTGGGCGGCCATCTTGAGCTTCTTCTCGTTGAGCGAGGCCGCCAGAGCCTTGAGGTCTAGCTCGCGGCCGGCGGGGCACATCACCAGCAGCGGCTTCTTGCCCTTGGCCTCGCGTAGCACCACCAGGGTCTTGTAGACGCGCTCTGGCGGCACGCCCAAAATCTCGGCTGTGACTTCGGCGGAGTGCTTTTCCGGCGGAAACTCAAACAACTCGTAGGCGATCTTGCGCGCGTCGAGCAGACGCGTGACGTTGTTGCGGATGGGCATGACAGTTCCGAGCGGCCCAACACGCGGGCCGCGCTAGTTGGCTAGATGAGCTTATTGGTGACCAGAGCGTTTAAGATGCGCCAATAGGCGCGCTGCAGAAACTGCGGCCAGACCGAGCCGGGCAAGAGCGGGGGAAAGGCCTGGGCGGTCGGCTCATCCCAGCGGTTGTCGGCCCCGGAGGTGGACCACTCTAAATCGGCGCCTTGAAAGCCGGCGTCGATGACCTCTTGGTCGGGGTCGTAACCATTGTTGCGGTAAATGTTATCGTGTATCCAGTTGCCCTCGGGCAGCACCGGGATGTCCCAGCCGGCGGCGGGTGCGCCAAAGAACTCTGGAAAATCTGAGATGGCGACGAGCGCGACGGCAAAGGACCGGTTGCCGGTGAAGGTGTTGCCGGTGACCTCGGTGGTGTCGGCCGACATGATCAACAGGCCGGTGCCGTCGGGGGCGATGTTGACGGTCATCTCCGGCAGCGAGAAGTTGGGAAGGTTGTTGTTCTCGACGCGGTTGTTGATGATGCGAGTGTGAGAGCCCTCGGTGGCGGTCTTGCCGGGCAGGATGAAGACGAGGATGCCGGCGGTGTTGTCGTGCGCATAGTTGTTCTCTACCAGGGCGTCTACCGAGTTCTCAATTTCAATGCCGGCGACGTTGCCGAAAGCCTCGTTATCGCGCACGACAATGCCGCGCGATTGGCCGACGTAGAAGGCGGTGTCGTTGACACCTGAGCCGACATTGTGCTCAATCAGGATATCGCTTGAAAGGATCGGGAAGATGGCGTAAGAGCCGGTGTTCTGGAGGACCAGATCACGGAAGATGGCGCCGGTGATGCCCTGGGTGGTGACGCCGTTAGATGTAAAATTGGTGATGTTCAGACCAGTGACAGTAAAGTAGTCGCCAATGGCCAAAATGCCGTTGGCTGCTTGGCCGCCGCCGTCAAGGCGGGCGCGCCGGTCGCCAGCGATGACGCCTTCGATGGTCAGGCTGTCCACGTCTACCAGGACGGTTTCTTGGTATAGGCCAGGCATAACACGCACGGTGTCGCCAGGTTGGGCTTGGTCTACGGCGGCCTGGATTGAGCCGCCCGGGTTGACGACGATGATCTGGCCGGTGCCGCGCACATCAGGGGCGCTGGGCGTGGCCGGAGCGCCGGCTAAGCCGCCGGCGCCGACCCTGGGAACATCGGGCGCCACCGGCCAAATGCCGATGACGAGGACGGTTAGTAGCAGCAGGCCAATAAGCAGGCTGAGGACGCGAAGGATTTTCTTGAGCATGGGATTTAGCGCCTCCAGGGTGTGGGGTAGGTCGGCGGAAGATTAGCACAGTTTGAGGTGCGACGGAAATTGTAGGGTGGTCGGACGGACTTTACGCCCGGCCCCCCTCCCGCGCTGAGGCCAGCGTTGGCGGGAATGCTCTCGGAAACCTCACTAACGTCACCTGCGCCAAAGGCTGGCCGACGCCGCCTGTTGCCCGCCGATTTCTATACGGGTGGTTGGCGGGGCGGCGGAGTTGGTTTAGAATCGCGGCGAACCGGGGGAGCCGAGGCCAAGACCATGAGCCAAATGGGTACCAGCAGCGCCGGCGGGCAGCAGTGTGCCAACTGCCACCGCTCGCTAGATGACATGGACAAGTTCTGCCGCGAGTGCGGGCTGCCGACGCTGCTGCAGGCGCAGGCGCTGCGGGCGGTGCCGACGGACGCACCTGGAACGCCCGCGGTGCGGCCAGGGCTGGAGGAGATGCCCGATCCGCAGCCGTTTGTGCGGCCGGGCGCCGACCCGACGCGCCCGGTGGAGCCAAGCGGCGAGCTAACGACGGGCGGGGTGGTGCGCGTAACTAGCCCAACGCTGGCGACGCAAATGGGGCTTTCGACCGTTGTGATGGTGGTGTTGATCGTGGCTTTAGCGGCGGTGGGGGTAACGCTGCTGCTGCTGGCGACGCGGTAGCCGTCGGCGGCGGCACGAATCAAAAAAACCGGCGGCCCCAATGGCCGCCGGTTTTGGGGTGGACAGAAAACTTAGAACAAGCCCCAGTCGGCGCCGGCGCCCTCTTCCATCATGGACGGCTCCCACATTTCGGTGCCCATTTCAATCGTGGTGGGCGAGCCAGTGGCTTCGACGGATTTTTTGCGAGTTTCCTCGAGCATGGCCGGGCCGTAGGGGCAGAACGGCGTGGTCAGGATCATCTTGATGCCGGTCTTGTCAGTCTCAAGGTTGACGTCGCGGATCAAACCGAGCTCGATGATGTTGAGGCCGATCTCTGGGTCTATAACCTCACGCAAGGCTTCACGCAGAGTTTCGGCCTTGGCGGCATCTTGATCATCGGCTTGCCAAACGATCTTACGGGAATCGGTGGTCTCAGACATACATACGCTCCATTAAGAACCGGCCAACAGGCTATCCACCGGGATGGTGGCGCTCTGGCCGGGAGTGATGACGAATACGCAGCGGTCGGCGCCGTCGAGCACGCAGGTGGTCTTTTGGACGCTGGCCTTCAACACTTGCTCGATGACAGTCTGGTCAATGGCGCAAACTTCGGGGTGACGGTGGCCGATGGCCAGGTAGGGGCAACTGTACTCCGTGAGGGAGATGGTTTCGCCGGTCTTATTCCAGCGCGCCATGAAGCCCTCAGTGCCCAGCAGTTCCATTAGCAGGTTCATCTTCTCGTCGAGCGACTTGCCGGCCAGGCGCTCGGCGTACTCGGCGACCATGCCCTCGGCCATGCGGGTGAACATGTCTTCCAGCGCCTGGGGCGGGAGCGAGACCTTGAGCTCATCAATCAGCCGGCCGCTGAGGCGCATGTAGCGGGCGGGAAAGCGCTCCTGGGCGGCCTCGGTTAAGGCGTAGGCCAAGTGGGGCCGGCCGACGCCGTGCCGAACCTCGGTGGAGCGCACCAGCCCCTCGGCCTGGAGGCTAGAGAGGTGGTGGCGCACCGACACGGCCGAAATCTCAAGGGCGGCGGCGAGCCCCGCAACGGTGGCCTGGTTCTGAGTCTTGATCGTGTGCAGAATCTGGTCGCGCGTGCTGCTCATGGCTGCACCGGGCAGAGCGCTATGATAGCGTCTGGGAAGGGGCCCAAGCCAAAAAGCAAAAATGCACTTAGAAAATGGGTCGACGGAAACATTTCGGGGGAGAGTGTACCACTGAAGTAGCAATACTGTCAATAAAACAGATTAATATATTAAATATTGACACCAGCTTGTGCGAAATGGTATAATGCCGTTATTGTGACACGCACGACCCGCTGACAACGGTGGGCTGGGCGTGATCGAGGAGAATTTGACATTATGCCTTCGGCGCTCGAAATTCGGAATTTACATGTTTCAATAGAGGACAAGCCCATTCTCAATGGGGTTGACCTGATCGTTAAACAGGGCGAAGTGCATGCCCTGATGGGGCCTAACGGCAC
>JBBRZY010000513.1:0-4252 GCA_038252885.1 Anaerolineales bacterium
CTCGAAATGACAGGGTCTTAGGGTCTCGAAATGACAGGGTCTTAGGGTCTCGAAATGACAGGGTCTTAGGGTCTCGAAATGACAGGGTCTTAGGGTCTCGAAATGACAGGGTCTTAGGGTCTCGAAATGATAGCGTCAAAGGGTGGGCGTGGCTTGGGGCAAGGCTAAATTGCGGTGAGCTAGGCCAAAGCAGAGACGGCGGTGACGGCGGCTACGGCTAACGTGCCGGGGCCGACGTGGGTGCCGATGACGGCGGTGGCTTCGACGACGACGGGTGGGGCCGCTGCGGGGACGAGTTGCCCCGCCAACCGACCGCACAGCGTCTCGGCGTCGGCGGCGGCGGCGACGTGCAGGATGGCCAGGCGCTCCAACGGGCCGAGGGCTTCGATGCGCGCTGCCAGGCTCGCGCGGGCCTTGGCACGGGTGCGCAGGCGGGCGAGTGAGAGCACCTGCCCGGCGGTGACTTCGAGCAGCGGCTTGAGCTGTAATAGGTTGCCGAGGGTGGCGGTGATGGCGCTGGCCCGCCCGCTGCGGCGGAGGTACTCGACCGTGTCGAGCACGGCGAGTAACTTGAGCCGCCGCTGGACGCTGTTGACGGCCGCCACCACCTCGGCCACGCCGGCCCCCCGTTCGGCGGCCTCGGCGGCGGCCAAGACCTGAAAGCCCAACGCCATCGAGAACGTGCCTGAGTCTACTAGCGTCACCTGGCGGCCGAACGGCTCGGCCCCCAGCCGCGCGGCGTTCAAGATGGCGCTGAAAGTCGCCGCGACATGCAGCGAGACGATGGGGGCGTCACCGCACTGGCGGTAGGCCGCCGCGAACTCGCCAGCCGAAGGGGCGGCGGTGGTGGGCGGCGGGCGCAGGTTGGGCAGGCGTTGGTAGAACTCGGTCCGGCTCAGGTCGACGCCGTCGCGGTAGGAGCGGCCGTCAAAATTGACCAGCGACGGCACGACCACCAGGTTGTGCCGGGCCACGAGGTCGGCGGGCACATCGCAATTGGAGTCGGTGACGATGCGGACCGGAAGGGGCATGGGCGGCCCAGAGGGGCTGGCGGAAAAGGTTGGGCGCGGCCGAAGCGGCGCGCCTAACCCTTGGCCCGGCGGGGGCGCGGCTCTTCGTCGCGCTGGCGGCCGGCGTAGGCGGCGGGGCCTTCGGGCTCGCCCTCGCCTTCAAACACCACCACGCCCATGGCGCGCGGGCCGACGAACGTGGCCAATGACGGCCCGTACGCCAGCACCGGCCACGTGCGGCCCGGGAACTCGAGCGCCAGCCGTTCGAGCAGCAGGCGCGTGTCGTCGCTGGGGGCGGACGAGCTTTGCATGATCGCCAGGTGCTCGATGTTGGCGAATTCGACGACGAATTCCACCAGCTTTTCCACGGCTTGCTGGCGGGTGCGGACCTTTTCCATCGGCACGATGTCGCCGTCTTCGAGCGTGAGGAAGGGCTTGATGCCGAGCATGGCCCCCAGCACGGCCTGGGCCTTGCCGATGCGCTCGGCCTTGGCCAGAAACTCCATCGTCTCGATGAAGAAGACGGCGTACAGCCGGGGGATCATGCCGCGCACGATGCGGACGATGTCCTCTTCGGACGCGCCGCGCTCGGCCGCGAGCGCCGCCGCCTCGACCAACAGGCCCAGGCCAATGGAGGTGGTGAGCGAGTCGATGATGTTGATTTTGCAGCGGCCCAACACCTCGTCGGCGCCGGCGCGGGCGTTGAGGAGCGTGCGGCTGAGCTTGCTGGAGACGTGGATCGAGAGAATGTCTTCGTGGCCCCCGCAGATGTTCTCATAGATCGTCGAGAACTGTTTGGGCGTCGGCGCCTGGGCGGTGGGGATGGGGCCGCCGGCGTCCACGCGTTCAAAGAAGCGCTCGGTGGTCATATCCACGCCGTCTAAGAAGTGCTGGTCGCCGAACTGAATTCCGAGGGGCACCACGGTGACGTTGTGGCGCGCCGGAAACTCAGGATCGAAGAAGTGCGCGGTGCTGTCGGTAACGATACGGACTCTTGGCATAGGGGCGTGTGGGTGAAAGGCAACAGGCCGCCAAAACGGGCGGCTACTCGGCGGATATGATGTAGTGATAGTACGGCTGCCCCCCCGGCAGCGCCTCGACGAGGTTGTCTGGGTTGGGGTAGGCCGCGCGCACCTGGGCCACCAGCGCCTCGGCGGCGGTGGGCGAAACCTCCGCTCCATAATACAGTGAGATGGCCTCTAATTTGGGCCCGCCCATTTTCTCGAGCAGGGCCAGGGTGACGGCGGGGACGGCCTCGCCGGCAACGACGATTTGGCCGTTGTGCAGGCCGATGATCTGGCCCTCGGCCACGGCCACGCCGTTAAGCTCCACGGTGCGGCTGGCGGTGGTCACTTCGCCGCTTTCAACGGTGGAAAGCGCTGCTTCCATGCGGGCGCGCTCAGTCTCCAGATCAGCATCGGGCCCACTGACGAGGTAGTTTTGCATGGCGGCCAGCCCCTGGGGGACCGTGCGCGAGGGCACCACGGCGGCCTGCTTGACGGATAACTCGGCGGCCTGCTGGGCGGCCAGGATGATGTTCTTGTTGTTGGGCAGGATGATGACGCGCTCGGCGGCGACCGCGCCGATGGCCTCTAAGATGTCTTGGGTGGAGGGGTTCATGCTCTGCCCGCCGCTGATGATGGCGGCGGCGCCGAGGGAGGCCAGCACGCGCGACAGGCCCGGCCCGGGTGAGACAGCCACCACGCCGATTTGGCCCGGCGCGACCGGGTATAGTTTGAGCGGCTCGCCCCCGCCGGCAACGCCGTCCAACTGGGCCAGCAAATTCTCCATGTGGACGTTAAGGACCGTGCCGAGTTCTTCGACCAACTCAATCGGCGCGTGCCGGCGGACGCGGAGCAGGTGGATGTGCACGCGCCAGACGCCATCGCCCTCACCGACCTGGATGGAGGTGCCTAATTCTTCTAGCAGGCTGTAGAGGGTGGGCAGGTGGACGACGCCGTGCGGGCGAAAGTCCACCACTACTTCCCATTCCTGGCCCGGCTCGGCGGCGTCTAGCGCGGCGCCGACGGCGCTCAGGTCGAGCGCCACGACTTCGGGCGCGAGCGAGGCATCTAACGGCTGGCCGCGCAGGTAGCGCAACATGCCTTCCATGATGAGGGCCAGGCCTTTGCCGCCCGAGTCGACCACGCCGGCCTGCTTGAGCAGGGGCATGAGGTCGGGCGTGCGCGCCACGGAGGCGAAGGCGGCGTCGACCAGGATGGTGAGCAACTGGCGCAGGTCTTGGCCGGCGGCCGCGCCTTCGGCGGCGGCGGCGGTGTCTTTGATGACGGTCAGGATGGTGCCTTCGACCGGCTTGCCGACGCCGCGGTAGGCCGTTTCGCTGGCTTGCTGGACGGCGCGCGCCAGGCCGGCGGCGGTGAAGGTGGTGTCGGAGCCGAGGCCGCGCGCAAAGCCACGCCAGATTTGTGACAGGATGACGCCGGAGTTGCCGCGCGCGCCCATGAGCGCGCCTTGGGCCACGGCGTGCGCCACGCGGCTGACGTCGTTCTCGCTGCTGGCGGCGATTTCTTTGTAGGCCGCCTGCATGGTCATGAGCATGTTGGTGCCGGTGTCGCCATCGGGCACGGGGAAGACGTTGAGGGCGTTGACGGCCTTGTGGTTGGTCTCGAGCCAGGCCAGGCCGGCGCCGACCAGGTGTTTGAGGCCCAGGCCGTCACATTCGGGCAGGACGACGGCCAGGCGGATTTGGCGCTCGGCGCGCACGGTGTCCAGGTCGGCACGGGCGGTCATGGGGGCGGCCTCGGGCTCAAGCATCTAGGTTGCTCACGCGCAGACCCTGCACATGGATGTTGACGTCGCCGATGGGCGCGCCCAGGGCTTTTTCGACGTGAAAGCGCACGGTGTTGGCGACGCTGGCCGCGACCGACGAGATGCGGGTGCCGTACTCGATGATGATGTAGACATCGACTGAGATCAGGCCGTCGTCGACGTGCACGTCGATGCCGTGGCGCGGGTCGCGGGTGAGCATGTTGGTGAGGCCGTCGACCACGTTTTTGGCGGCCATGCCGACCACGCCGTAGCTGTGCAGCACGGCCTGGCTGGCGATGGTGGCGATGGCGGCCGGGGCGATCTCGATGTTCCCCAGCGGATTGCTTTCTTCAGACATGTGTGCTCGCGCCTTAGGTTGAAAGAAACGGCAGATTATGGTACCATGTCGGCGAAGCGAAGTACCGGCTTACCCTGGCGAACCACGGTGTGGTTCGCCGTTCATTGTCTCTGGC
>JBBRZY010000514.1:0-4245 GCA_038252885.1 Anaerolineales bacterium
ACTAGCTGTTCAAGTAACAGCCCCGGCCCCGGCGGCCCACCGCCGCCGGGGCCGGGGCTGTGTCAGGGCGCCGACGCTTTGCCCCCCAAACCTCCCTAAAATCTCCACAAATCTACCTCCCGGCCGGCCCGCCTCTTTGCTAGACTGGGGCCTCGCACTCGCGGAGGCTTAACTACATGCGGCGTCTACAACTCATTCGCTTGGGGCTGTTTCAACTCGCAGCCGGTTCCTCATCCGTCATCTTCCTCGGCCTGGTCAATCGCGTCATGGCCGTCGAGCTCGACATCAATATCTCGGTCGTCAGCTTTTTGCTCGGCGCGCACTACCTGGGCGGCCTGCTGACCATGCCGCTCGGCCACTACTCTGACACGCACCCCATCGCCGGCTACCGGCGCACGGCCTACGCCATTGGCGGCACGCTGGTGGCGGCGCTGTGCCTGGCGCTGACGCCCAGCGTGGTGTTCTGGCTGGGGGCCAACCAGGCGCCGCTGCCCTATGTGCTGGGCTTCTTGTTCTTCCTGTTAGAAGGAGTGGGCACGGCCATGGCCGGCACCGCCTACCTGGCGCTGCTCGCCGACCTGACCACCGAGAAAGAGCGCGGCCCGGCCAGCGGCATCGCCTGGACCATGCTGATGGTCGGCATCATCACCGCCGGCATCAGCATCGGTATCTTCTTAGACCCGTACACGCCGGCCACCTTTATCACCATGACGCTGATCGCCGCGCTGTTTGCGGTCGGGTTGGTGCTGGTGGCGCTGCTCGGGCAGGAAAAGCGCGTGGCCCGCGCCGCCGCGCCGACGGTGCGCGTGAAGGGCTTCGTCGAATCGCTGCGCTTGCTGCTCGGCAGCTCGCAGTCGCGCTGGTTCGCGGCCTTCCTGCTGCTGTCGCTCTTCTCGTTCTTTGTGCAAGAGGCGATCTTAGAGCCGTTCGGCGGCGCGGTCTTTGGGCTGCCGGCCAACGTCACCACGCGCTTCAACGCCTACCTGGGCACGGGCGTCATCATCGGCATGCTGCTGGGCGGCACGGTGCTCATCCCGCGCTTCGGCAAGCACCGCATCACCGCGCTGGGCCTGTGCCTCACCGGCGCGGGCTTCGGCGGGCTGGCGCTGGCTGGGCTGGGCGGCGCCAGCGCGGCGCATTGGCTGAGCTTGGTGATCACCCTGCTGGGCCTGGGCTCGGGCGTGTTCACGGTCGGCGGCGTGGCGCTGATGACCGACCTGACCACCACGCAGCACACCGGCCTGTTCGCCGGCGCCTGGACCCTGGCGCGCAACATCGCCACCTGGCTGGCCTCGGTCACGGGCGGCGCGCTGGTGCACACCTTCAATACCATCGGCGTCACGCTGGCGCAGTCGTACTCGCTGGTCTTCTTCCTCGAGGGCGTGGGCTCCATTCTCTCGCTCCTCTTCCTCGCCCGCGTCGGCGTGCAGGCCTTCCAGAAAGAGGTCGCCGGCTTCACCACGCAGGCAGCAGCCGAGACGATGGACTAGCAGAGCGGGGGACTCGGGGGGGGCATAAGGCGTATAAAGCGTCTAGCGGGTCTAAAGGGAAACCAGGCAGCGTCACCGCTGCGCGCGTTGGAACAAGCCAACCTTTAACGATGCTGCGCTGGAACTCATCCCGGCGCAGCATCTTTTTGTACGCCGCCCTCCCAGCCCGCGCAGGTCACACCTGCCCAAACGCTCTTTGTTTAGGTGATGGCCCAAAGGGCTACGGGCTTCGCGTTGCGAGCTTGCGAGTGCCGCGGTTTTTGCGAAGCACCCCTTTGGGGCAACCGCCAGGCGCTCCCACCCGCCTGCCCGACTTCACTAATGCCTCTGCCCCTTTGGCGGCTTGCGGCGCTGCCGCTTCCAAGTGCCAGCGAAAAACGAACGGTGTGGGCCACGCAGGCGTGGCCCACACCGTCCGTTTTTCGTCAGGGTCAGATACACGCTCTCATCACTCCACCCTGCGATGAGCCAGCCCGCCGACGGTGAGTCCACCGCCTAGACGCCTCGCCCCACTGGTGAGAAAATGACTCCGGGCCGGCCTCCAACTCCCCCCGGCCCCGCAAAGGAGCACGGCTTGATCCCGCAGAACTACCATACCCATTCCGATTTCTCGTGCGACTGCCACGCCACCATGGCCGACATGTGCCGCGCCGCCATTGACCAGGGCATCGCCGAGCTGGGCTTCACCGAGCACTACGACCTCGTCCAGGGCGAATCGCCCGAGTGCCGCGACTCGTTCCGGCTAGAGGCGTGGGCGGCCGAGCTAGCGCGCTGCCGCGCCGAGTTCGCCGGCCAACTGACCCTGCGCGCCGGCATCGAGCTAGGCGAACCGCACCGCTATGCCGCCGAAGCGCGCGCGCTGCTGGCTCGCTACCCGTTCGACTACGCCCTCGGCTCGCTGCACTGGGCCGGCCCCGACAGCATCTTTGACCTGGCCTACTTCAAGCGCCTGCCCGCCGCCGAAGCCTACGGCCGCTACTTCACCGAACTCGAGCAGATGGCGCGACTGGGCGGCTTCGACATCCTCAGCCACCTGGACGTGCCCGTGCGCGCCGGCTTTGGCGTCTACGGCGGCTACGACCCGCGCGACTATGAGGCCGACATTCGCCCGGTGCTGCAAGCCTGCATTGACAACGGCCTGGCGCTGGACCTGAACTCCGCCGCGCTGCGCAGCCGGCCCAACATGCTCACCCCCAATGTTGACATTCTGCGCTGGTATGCCGAGATGGGCGGCGAACGCGTCACGCTCGGCTCCGACGCGCACCGGCCCGAGCAGGTCAGCGCCGGCTTGGAAGAAGCCCTGGCCGCCGCCCGCGCCGCTGGCCTCAAGTACCTGACCTTCTTCGAGCAGCGCCAGGCGCGTCTCGTGCCGCTGCCGGAATACGCATGACCGTCTGCGAAGTGCGCCGCCTGGGCCGCGTGCCCTACGCCGAGGCCTGGGACCTGCAAAAGCAGCTCGCCGCCCAGCGCGCCGCCGGCGACATCCCCGACACGCTGCTGCTGCTGGAGCACCCGCCCACCTACACCCTCGGCCGCGCCGGCCAGGCCGCCCACCTGCTGCTCGATGAGGCCCAACTAGCGGCGCGCGGCCTCACCCTGCACTGGGTCGACCGCGGCGGCGACATCACCTACCATGGCCCCGGCCAACTTGTCGGCTACCCCATCCTGGCGCTCGGCGCGGTCGTCGAGCCCGCCACCGGCCGCATCCCCCAGGCCGATTACGTCGGCTACGTGCGCCGGCTGGAGGAAGCGCTCATCCGCGCCATCGCGCGCTTTGGCCTGGTCACCGGCCAGGTGAAGGGCCTCACCGGCGTCTGGGTCCAGCCGGACGTGGCCTCGCGCTGCGTCCACTGCCCGCCGGCCTCGCGCCGCGCCCCGTCCAAGCTGGCCGCTATCGGCGTCAAGGTCGATGCGCGCGGCATCAGCCAGCACGGCTTCGCCCTCAACGTCGGCCCCGACATGAGCTACTTCGACGGCATCATCGCCTGCGGCCTGCCCGACCACGCCGCCGTCTCGCTGGCCGACCTATTGGCCGAAGAGCCCGCGCTGCCCGCCGTCATGGACGCGGTGGTTGAAACGTTCGGCACGGTCTTCGAGCGCGAGATGATCGCGTGCCCGGCGCCGTAAAATTAGCGCTTGTCAGTGGGCGGCTGGCGCGGAACTGAGCACGGACACATAGTGCGGGTTGTACATTAGCCCCAGCACATTGCCGAACGGGTCAATCACGGCGGCGGTCACAAAGCCCGACTCGCCGCGTTTGGTCAGCGGGTCGTAGACCTGTGCCCCCAGCGCCAGCACCTGCGCCAAAGCCGCCTCCAGGTCATCCACCTGCCAGTAGAGCACCGCGCCGCCCGGCCCCGGCTGCATGGCCGGCGGCGCAAAGCGGCGGTCTACGATGCCCAACTCAGCCTGATAGTCGCCAATCCGAAACTCAACGTAGGCGGGCTGCTCGGCATTCGGCTGTTGAAAATAGGCCGGGACGCCCAAAAGCTCGGTGTACCAATCGCGGGCCGCTTTTACGTCAGTGGCCCAATAATTAACGGTCGCCATGCCTCGCAAACCATTCGGGTTAGCCATCGCTCAGTCCTTTCTAAACCAGTGCAACTGCTCGGGCGTTACTGTCACCTATAATACAAATTACGATGCCCAAAGTATTACAGAAACCCGCAGACCGTTACGAGCCGCGCGGCCGCCTCGACCCCGCCGGTTTTGAGCAGCACGTCCACTTCCGCACCTACCCGCCGCCGGCCGACCT
>JBBRZY010000515.1:0-4240 GCA_038252885.1 Anaerolineales bacterium
GTCGTCGCGGATCATGACGACCTTGGTGTCGTCCGCGAAAAACTTATGATAAGGACCGGAGTAGACCACGTCTTCCGCCGGGTCGGCCAACAAGGCCGTGGCGTCGCCGGCCACGCGCGCTTCCAGCGTCTCAATCCAGGCCTTCTGGATAACGTAGTTGGTGCTCACATAGGCCTGCACCAGCAGCGGATTGACAGCCGCGCCGCTCTCATCCAGCTTGGCCATAATCACCACGGTCGCGGCATCTTGCGCGACAATGTCGGCCACGTAGTCGATATTGGCGGCGCCGGTCGGCGTGTTGTACTTCACGTGGGTGGCCCAGGTATACGCCACATCTTCCGCGGTCACCGGGGTCCCATCGCTCCAGTGCGCGGCCGCGTTGAGCTTGAAGCTCAGTTCCGTCCGGTCCGCGTTCCACTCATACGGACCATCCGCCAGCAGCGGATACACCTGACCATCGAGCATGTTGTACAGGTAGGGCGTTTCGAACATGGTCACGCGGGCGCTGTCCTGCTGCGCGATGGCCATGGCATTATTGTTGTTGTTCGAGAACGGATTCCAACCAACGACCGAGCCCCACTGCTGCCCGTTGAAATACAAGGTTTCATTGCGGGGCAGCGCCGAATCGGGCGCCATGGTGGGGGTTACTTCGACCACCTGAGTCTGATTCACGATCTGGGTCTGGTTGACGATTTGGGTCTGGTTGACGACTTGGGTCTGGACCACCACCGCCGGGGTGGGCGTGGCACAGCCCGCCAGGACTAGGCTGGCAACGATGACGAGACTTGCCAGGTAAAGCAGTGACTTGCGCATGGTCTTTTCTCCTCAGGTAGCAAATGAACCAATTGAGGCTTAGGCGTATGCTGAGCAAACAGGGGTAGCGATTGTTACTGGCTGATGAGCATCACCTCCTTCTAGTCGGTCCGGTTAGCGGGTAGCGTCGCCCCGCAGGATGACCGAATCACTAACTCGGTGGGCAGGGTGATGCGGCGCGGTTGCGTGGTCGCCTCTTCGACCATGGCGATCAGCGTATCCGCCGCCAACTGCCCGAGCCCTTGGATTGACTGGCGGATGGTGGTCAGCGGCGGCTCTGTGCGCGCCGCAAACGGCAGATCGTCAAACCCCACTACGGCCACCTCCTCCGGCACGCGCCGGCCCGCGTCGCGCAAGGCCCGTAACACGCCCAGCGCCATGACATCGCTCGCGGCAAAAATGGCGTCTGGGTTGAGGGGCAGCAGCCGCTGCGTCGCCAGATAACCGCCGGCCTCGGTATAGTCCCCCTCCACCATCCAGGCTGCATCAGGGAAATGGCCGCGCCGATGGCAGGCCGTGAGATAGCCCGCCTGGCGATCCTGTCCGGCGATGGTGTTCATCGGGCCAGTGACGGTGGCCACCCGGCGACGTCCCAGCCGCAACAGGTGCGAAACGGCCTCGTCGGCCCCTTGCCGGTTGTCGCAATCCACGTAGTTGATCTCGGGGTAGGTCGGGTGGCGTCCCACTAACAGAAACGGCGTCCCGGAGGCCACCAGCGCTGGGATGATCGGGTCGCCCAATAGCACCGAGGAGACGATCAACCCATCAACTAGCCCGCCGCGTAGCATTTGATGAATGGTGCCCCGTTCGCTGGCGGGCTGTGCCAGCCACAGCATCATGGCATAGTCGCGGGCGCTACTAGCCTTGGCCATGCCCTGGACCAAGATTGGAAAGTAGGGGTCGCTGAAGAGGGCGGCCACGCCTTGCGGCAGCAAGACCCCCAGCACGCGCGTTCGGCCGCTAGCCAAACCGCGCGCGGCAGCGTTCGGCTGGAAATTCAGTTGCCGCACCATGGCCTGTACGCGCTCCCGCGTCGCCTCACTCACGCGCGGGTCGTTGTTGATGACCCGCGAGATGGTGGATCGGGATACGCCGCTCATTTTGGCCACGTCTTCCAAAGTCAGTTTCATATCAACCCGTCGTGGGAGCGCTCCCTAATGTTGCCAAAAAAGATCGCCGCGGCCAGGCGGCGCTCAGACATGGATGGTACTCGGTTCCGCGATTGATTCACGTTCCATTAGAAGCGGCCGTAGGATGACCGTCTCGCGCTCAGCATCAGTGCGACCTCTGAAATTTAGGAACGCTCCACACAATTTGCCAAAAAAGACCAGCGTTTTAGCCGGTTCTAGTGAACGCCGCAGCTCTAATTCACGCCTAGGTCAACGGCTTACCCGGCGTTTGGCGCGTATTTATGGCACACTGGGTCAAGTCGGTGCCTTGGCAGGGAGTGCGCCGTTCGGCGGCCCGGTGGTTTGGGCTGATAGTTATGGTAGCGCTCCCACTAAACGCATCCTACAACAATGTTAAGTCCATGTCAACGACCTATTATCAATTTGGGGGAGGCCGGTGGGTGGGGCCGAATACACCTGGCCCAAACAGGGTGGGCCAAGTTCAGGCTGGCGTTAGAGCAGCTCGTGCGCAGTGGGTGGCAACTGGCGGACAAATAACTGGGCCTGAGCGCGTACTTGCGGTCCCTCCAAGCGCAAATGATGGCTCCAACCGCAAGTTGGCCGCAGCCCTTGGCACCAGTGAGTCAGCCATTGAGAATAGCAGACCATGTCTGCAGTGTCGCTCGAATGCGAGACCCGGCTAGACTATGCGCGCCTTGGCGCCACTGTCGCGCTGGACTTACGCACAACGACACTTGCGCTTAGCGTTTGTATCCGCCTTCGTCAGCGTCGGTGTATTCCGGCTATCAACCTGCCGGATTGGTGTGCCGCCTAGCAGCTCACTTGGATTTATGCGCCGAGCCTTATCAACCTGCTGTGCCGGTCATCGGGGCGCATCGAGTTTGAGCTGACCTGGCGCTCGGCCTTGCGCTGGTTTGGCCGTTAGATCCGTGTCTTCCATTTCCCAAGCATGATCGAGCGCGTGAAAGGCGGTGTGCCGAATCATGTACCGCAGCGGCCATTTCCCCATCTTGCCGGGACGCTTGCCCTGTGAGTGATAGTCCCGGATGCCGTGGCAATAGGCATCGCGATCCGCCTTCATCCCCTCGTCCGTTAGCATCGCCTCGTCGGGGGTGAGCACGCCGAGCCCTTGCCCCCAGTCCTGCTCGTTAGCAAAAATATGACGGACAATGCGGTCCCGATCTCGCCCTCCGCCGCGCGGGCCCTTTTGCAGCTCAGCCGACACGCGCGAACGCACCTCATCGAAAAACGACCAGCACGCCCGCAGCAGCGTCAGTTCGCGCTCCAAGACTTCGCCCGACATCGTTTGCTGGTCGATGCTCGAAAACCCGAACGAGGTACCCCAGAAGTCGGTTGAGCCCGGGCCCGTATAGCGCTCGACCACATCGGCCACGGCGGTATTCGCAAACGCGGCTTCCATCCCAGCCAGCTTCGCCACCGGCGCATAACGTGGAACGTAGGCGAGTAAGCCCTCGATCGCCGCTTCCCCGGTCTTTGCGCCGCGCGCGAGACCGGGCCAATCTGGTGCCACCGCGCCCACCTGCTTGCCCTTCGGTCCGGTCTCGAGCGTCACCCGAAGTTGGTTTGCCATAGCACCTCCAAACACCCAAGGGGAGCGCAGTGGTTGCAATCCTATCACACCGGCTGACCAGTTAATCGTTGTCCCTCGGCCCATTTCACGGCAATCGCATCTAATTTACACGGCCTTGACTGACCAGCCCCTCCTACCTGTCACAACTGCCCCAACGTCCTTTGTTTGGGTTTCGAAGCTCTGTAATGGCTACCCTTTTGATCCGCGTGAAGTTTTAATGGTTTGCGTCCCAGACCGGTCCGGCTCAGGGCCAATGTATGGTTTGAGCACGTGAGGGGCAAGCATTCACGGGTAAGAGCCAAGGGCCACCAAAGCCGCGAACTTCCTGGCCCTTGCTCGCAAATCGTCGCAGGACGAGCAGGGGGACTGCTACCCTGGCCGAGAGGTCTTCATAAGCCCTGGGTTGATGGTTCAAAGCCATTCCTTGCCAACTGACCTAGTAAAAACCACAATAACGCCCGAGATGGCCTGTGCCACCTCGGGCGTTTTGTGTTGGCGGCCAGGACGCGCGGCGTGGCGCGGGCGACCCTATTGCTCAGCCGCGGCCGGTGTGTCGCTGGGCAAGGGGTTGGTGGACGGTTTGGCCCAAATCACGCCAAGGATGATGAAGCCGGCCACCGGCAAGAGCAAATACAACTGCCACCAGCCGCTCCGGCCGGTGTCGTGCAGGCGGCGCGCACCGGCCGCCAGGAAGGGCAGCAGCGCA
>JBBRZY010000516.1:0-4239 GCA_038252885.1 Anaerolineales bacterium
CACAATCTGCGTGTCTCGCGCCGGGCCGGACGACATCGTAACTCATCCGCTTATTTTCGATAGAGTCTAATGTTTACGAAGGCTTGATCCAGTATGACAATAACGACCCGGTGAGCTTCATCCCGGCGTTGGCCCTGGAAGTGCCCACCACCGAAAATGGCGGCATCTCGGCCGACGGGATGACCTACACCTTCAACATCCGCCCCGGCATTAAGTTCCACGACGGGGCCGACATGACCCCCTCGGACGTGGCTTACACCTTCCGGCGCGGCATGCTGCAGGGCGGCACGTCTTCCCCGCAGTGGCTGCTGACCGACCCGCTGTTGGGCGGGGTTGGCGATGTGGCCGAGTTGGTGGATGAGAGCGGCGCTCTGGATGACGACCCAGGGGCGCTGGCGGCTTCCGATCCGGCGCTGGTCGAAGCGGCCTGCCAGAAAGTGATGGAGGCGGTCACCTTCGATGATTCGACCGTGACCTTCCACCTGACCAAGGCCTGGGCGCCCTTCATCCCGAGCCTGGCCGGCTTCTGGGGCTCGATCCAGGACGAAGACTGGGTCAAGACCAATGGCGGTTGGGATGGTGACTGCACCACCTGGCCGAACTACTACGGCAAGACCGCGGCCGACCTGAACGCCACCCCCCTGGGCTCGACCACCAACGGCACCGGCCCCTACAAGCTCGATCACTGGACCCCGGGTGAGGAATACACCCTGGTCGCCAATGAGGACTACTGGCGCACGGAGCCCATCTGGGAAGGTGGGCCCAGCGGCGCTGCCGCGCTGAAGCACGTGACCGTCCGCTTGGTGGACGAGTTTGGCACGCGCTACGCCATGCTGCAGGCCGGTGATGCTGACTCGATCGCGGTCAACGCCCCCGACTGGCCCCAGATGGACCTGGTGGTCGGCGAGTGGTGCAGCGAAGACGGCTCATGCGTGGCCGCTGACAACAGCGACCAGGCCATCCGCGGCTACAAGGGCATCCCGAGCGTTAGCCGCACCGACTTCTTCATGACCTGGAACATCAACACCGAAGGCGGCAACAACTACATCGGCAGCGGCACGCTGGATGGCAACGGCATTCCGGCGGACTTCTTCAACAACGTGCACATCCGCAAGGCGATGGCCTACTGCTTCGACTACGACACCTACATCAACGATGTGATGCTGGGTGACGGCCAGAAGTCGAAGAACGTCATGCTGCCTGGGCAGGTGGGCTACACCGAAGACACGCCCGAGTACACCTACGACCTGGACAAGTGCCAGGCCGAGTTCGAGGCCGCCGCGCCCGAGCTGGAAGCGGTGTACGGCGCGAACATCATGGATGTGGGCTTCCGGTTCACGGTGGCTTACAACACTGGCAACACCACCCGCCAGACCATTGCCCAGATCATCCAGAACAACCTGTCCCAAGTCAACGAGAAGTTCGTGGTCGAGGTGACGGGTTTGCCCTGGCCGACCTTCCTGGCCGCCCAGCGCGCTTCGCAACTGCCCGGCTTCTTCTCGGGCTGGATCGAAGACATCCACGACCCGCACAACTGGGTGGTCCCCTACGTCACCGGCACCTATGGCAATCGCCAGAAGATGGACCCGGCGGTGAAGGCGCAGTTCAACGAGATCATTGTGCGCGCGGCGGCCGAAACCGACCCCGCCAAGCGGACTGAGATCTACCGCGAATTCAACCAGCTCTACTATGACCTGGTGCCCTCGGTGCTGTTGGCGGTGCAACTGGGCCGCCGCTTCGAGCAGCGCTGGGTCGAAGGTTGGTCGCCGACCAACTACAACCCGATCGCCCCCGGCACCTACTACTACTCGATGTCGAAGAAGTAGGTTACTGCAAAACGAGCGCCGCGCGGCTGAGAAGCTCAGCGCGCGGCGCTCTCTGGGGGGGCGGGCCGAGGAGGCCCGCCCTCCCAGACCCTGGCTAGACGGAGACCGGCATGACCGCATATATCATCCGCCGCCTGATCATGCTCCCGATTGTGCTGTTTGGCGTGACACTGCTGATCTTCTTGCTGTTGACTCTGCTCAGCCCAGTCGAGCGCTCGGCCCTGTATGTGCGCGACTTGCCCCGCAACGAGGCCGCCATCGCCGGCATCATCAAGCGCTATGGCTTAGACCAGCCGATCCCAGTTCAGTACGTCCGCTGGCTGATTGGCCAGGATGACCCGATCACCCATCAGCGGGTGGGCGGGGTGCTGCGCGGAGACTTTGGCTACTCGCGAACCGGCAACCAGCCGGTGGTGAGCCTGATCAAGCGCCGCCTGCCGGCGACCGTTGAACTGGCTTTGTGGTCAGTGATTCCGATCATCGGCGTGGGCATCTTCTTTGGCATCCAGGCCGCGGTGCACCATAACAAGCCGATTGACCAGGTGGCGCGTATCTTCAGCATCATCGGCTACTCGTTTCCGACCTTTGTCTTTGGACTGCTGGTGCTGCTGGTGTTCTATGCGAACCTGAGGTGGTTCCCCCCTGGCCGCCTGTCGGCCTGGGCCAACCTGATCGTCGAGGGCGCCAACTTTACCCGGTACACCCAGCTCAACACCGTGGATGCGCTGCTCAACCTGCGCCTCGATATCTTCCTGGATGCACTGCGGCACATGGTGCTGCCCATTGTCACGCTCTCCTACATCTCGTGGGCGCTGCTGCTCAAGATCACGCGCTCGTCGATGCTGGAGGCGCTGCGCCAAGACTATGTGACCACCGCCCGTGCTAAGGGGCTGCGGGAGCGCGATGTGATCAACCAGCACGCCCGCCCGAACGCCCTGATCCCGGTCGCCACCGTCAGCGGCCTGACCGTGGTGGGCCTGTTGAATGGGGTGGTGATCACCGAGACCATCTTCGACTATCCCGGGATTGGCTCGGCGGCGGCCGATGCGGCTGCCAGCCTCGACATTATTACCGTGCTCGGCTTTGTGTTGTTCAACGCCACGCTGCTCATCGTCGCTAACCTGGTCGTAGACGTGATGTATGCCTTTCTCGACCCGCGGGTCCGGCTGGGCTAAGGAACGGAGGCTCGCATGGCCACTGACTCCCTGCCGGTCCGCCCGGCCTTCAAACCCCTCGAGACCGTCGCGCTGCGCCAGCCTAGCTGGTTGGAGCGCACCGTCGGCCCCGACTGGTACCGCATTCTGCGGGGGTTGTTCCTGAACCCGCTGTCGGTATCGGGGATGGTCATCATCTTGTTATTCATCCTGGTGGGGATCTTTGCCCCGGTGCTGGCCCCGCCGCTGGGCAGCAACGCTTACGTCATCCCGCGCGATGGCTTTAGCTCTACCCCGCGCGGCCCGGGCAGTGCCTGGACGGTCCGGCCGCCCAAGGTGCCCGCCTGGCTGCGGTTCGTCAGCGGCGAGGACAAATGGGTGCACCTGTTCGGCACCGCCAGCGGTCAGTGGGACATCTTCTACGGCATTGTCTGGGGCACGCGCACGGCCTTGTTCACCGGCGTGCTGATCACGGCCCTGACCGTGGTGATTGGCGTCCTGGTGGGGTCACTGGCTGCTTTCTATGGCGGCTGGCTGGACGACATCTTGATGCGGATTACTGAAATCTTTGCTGCCTTCCCGTTCTTGCTGGCGGCGCTGACGCTCTCGACAATCCTGGTGCCTATTTTCGGCAAGGGCATCTGGCCCCCCACGCTGGCGCTGATATTCTTTGGCTGGATGACGTATGCGCGCGTGGTGCGGGGCGACATCTTGACGGTGCGCGAGCGCGACTATGTGCTGGCGGCGCGCGTCATTGGCGCGAAGGACAGCCGCATCCTGCTCAAGCACATCTTGCCCAACGCGATCTTCCCGACGCTGGTGCTGGCCTCGCTGGATGTGGGCACCTATGTGCTGTCGTTCGCGGCGCTGAGTTTTCTGGGCGTGGGCACGGAGGTGGGCTACGCCGACTGGGGCCAGATCGTGGCTTTTGCGCGCCCGTGGATCTTGAACCTCAACACGCACTGGTACATCATTGTGTTCCCGGGTCTGGCGCTGATCTTGTTTGGGCTGGGCTGGAATTTGGTGGGGGATGCCCTGCGCGATATCCTCGACCCCAAGCTGCGCGGTGTGCGCGGCTAGAGCGGCTCGCGGTCGTGTGCGTACGTCTCCTCGCCGGGAGGCAGCCTGGGCTGTCTCCCGGTTTCGTCTCTAGGGGTGGGGCGTGACTATCCGCCGCTGGGGGCTGGGCCTGCTGCTTACAGGCGCGCTGCTGCTAGGCGCGGCGCTGGCGCTGCCGGCGCGCTCGCTGGCGGCCGGTG
>JBBRZY010000517.1:0-4237 GCA_038252885.1 Anaerolineales bacterium
ACCTCACCAGCTAAAATACGTGCCCATAGTGTTTGCATCTCGTCGCCACTAACATTTTGAACATGATCCAAGAATTGTGTTAGCCAATCTTCGTCAACCTTTTCTGCGTTGACTTCGGGTTGGGGTATTTTCATTGCTAGACCAATGACTTGTTCACGATTTTTCTGTGCTGCAGATGTTTGATTGCCCGAAACTCGGTGGCGCGTTGTCGCAGGTCCCGCGTTTCTTCAGCAGACATGGCGTCAATTGCAGCAACATCAGCCCGACCCTTTGCACGAACCAGCTCTGCTTCAGATTCTGCCTTCGCATGCAATGGGGCCATGAAAGGGAAGGCGTAAGCGTGAAGCGTGTCAACAATCTTGTTTCCAAGAGCGCTTAAATCTCCGGTTAAATGAATGTCGGGCAGAAGGATTGGTATGATCGGGAGATTGCTCATGGACAGCTCCTTCTAAGCCAAGTTCAACTCGTATCTAACTTGTTTTGCTGTAAGTGCGTGTTTCAAGACGGGAGATAGGAGCGATTGTAGTTCGAGTCGGCTGTGGTGCAAACCACTTTTTGGACACATCACATGCCTTCCACTGCCTCGGTATGCTACCTTCATCCCAAAATCTGGTCCACCATTTGCTCACCGCGCCAATTTCCAGAGTTGATAGGCGGTATCCAGATTCATCCAGAACTCGGCGCTGGTTCCCAATGCCGCGCCAAACGCCTGGGCGGTCTCCGGCGTTAGCCCCCGCTTGCCAACGATGATTTCATTGACGAACTCCACCGGCCGGCCAATGATCTCCGCAAATTCAGCCTGGCTCCAATGGCGTGCTGTCAACTCGTCCCAAAGGAACTCGCCCGGATGAAACGCTTCTGCGGGTGTCTGCGCTTGCATATTGCCTCCCTCCCCCCTACTCCACTTCCCGCTCACTCAGCAGCCGGTGGCCCTCGCGCACAAACAGCAAGTCGCACTGGCTCATCGCGCCGTCGCGCGGGCGGCGGCTTACGTCTACGACCTCATACGGCCAGAAGCCGCGCGCGACCAGCCAGGCCAACACTTCGTGCAGCAGCGGCTCGCCAGGCGCGGCGCGGTGGAAGTTCAGCGCCACCATCAGCCCCACGCACTGCGCCAGCGCGGCGGTGGCGCCTTCCAGCACAATCAGCGCGTTGCGCTGCCCACCAATCTTAATGAACTGCGGCGCCGCCATTTGCCCGCCGGCCAGCAGGCCATCCAGCGTGACGCCCGGCGCGCGCCCGGCCTCGGCGATCAAGTACTGCACGTTCGGGCGCGCCTGGCTTAGGGCCGCCAGCGCGGGCTGATAGTCCGATTGCGGCTCGATCAAAAAGTAGCGGGCCTGCGGCCAAAACAACAGCGCGGTGCGGGTCCACTGGCCGTGCGCCGCGCCGACCTCTGCCACGGCCGCGGGCCTAAAGCCGCGCGCCACCAGCCCGCGCAGCGTACGGTGCAGCCCCAGCTCCGGCGGCGGCGTGGGGTGCGGGCCGGCGCCCGGCCGCGCGGCCACCCGCTGGCTCTGCACCAACTGATAGCCGAACGGCCGCAGCAATGACTGGATCAGACGCTTGACCGGCATGCGATTGGAATATCCTAGGCTGGGGCGGCCCGCGCTGAAACTCAGCCGGCCGCCAGTGGGTGCATTATATTCAGAAGCGCCCGACCGGCCGCCCTTGCCACATCCCCCCGCCGCCCCTATCATCGCGACATGGCACGGGTAGCCCTCACTGGCGGACGCGCCCCGGTCACGCTCGAACTGGCGCGGCTGTTTGCCCGCGCCGGGCACAGCGTGTTTGTGGCCGAGAACGTGGCCTGGCCGCTGACGCGCGGCTCGCGGGCGGTGACCCGCAGCGTGCGCGTGCCGCCGCCGCGCCAAGACCCCACTGGCTTCGCCGACGCGCTGGCGGCGTTGATGCAGCGCGAGCAGATTGACCTGCTGGTGCCGACCTGCGAGGAAATTTTTTACGTCGCCAGGGCGCGTGATCGGCTGGCGCAGTTCGGGCGCGTGCTGGCCGAGCCGCTGGAAAAATTGCACGGCCTGCACCACAAGGGCCGCTTCCCCGAGCGGGCCGCGCGCTACGGGCTGGCCGTGCCGGAGACGCACCTGCTGACCAGCGCCGCCGAGCTAACGGCGGCGCTGGCCGCGCCCGGCGCGTGGGTGCTCAAACCGGCCTACTCGCGCTTCGGGTCGCGCACGCGGCTGCCACCGCACGCGCCGCGCACATTGGCGGGCGTGCGCCCCACCCCAGCCGCGCCGTGGGTGGCCCAGCGCTTTGTGCGCGGGCGGGCGTGGTGCACGTATAGTCTGGCGCACGCCGGGCGGCTGGCCGCGCACGCCACCTACCCGGTCAGCTTCACCGCCGGGCCGGGCGCGGCGATTTATTTTGAGTGCGTGGCGCACCCGGCCGCGCAGGCCTGGGTGACGGCGTTTGTGGCGCGCGAAAACTTCGCCGGCCAGATCGCGTTCGACTTCATCGAGGACGCGGCCGGCGCACTGTGGGCCTTGGAGTGCAACCCGCGCGCGACCAGCGGCGTGCATCTGCTGGCGGCGCACCCCGCCTTCGCGGCCGCCTTCTTCGGCGACGGCGCCGCGCTGATCACGCCGCCGCCGGGTGAACAGCCGGCCATGTTGGCCGCCGCGCTGCTGCTGTATGGGCTGCCGGCGCTGCGCACGGGCGCGGGCCGGCGGCGCTGGTGGCACGCGCTGACCCACAGCCGCGACGTGATCGCCCAGCGCGGCGACCCGGCGGCGCGCTGGGTGCAGTGGGCCAGCCTGGCCGAGTTCGCGGCGCGCAGTTGGCGGCTGGGCGTCGGCGCGCTGGCGGCCTCGACCGCCGACATCGAATGGAACGGAGAGCCACTTTGACAGCGACCGACTGGGTAAATGTGCCTTTACTCGTGACGGGCGCCACCGGTTTCTTGGGCGGGGCGCTGGCGCGGCGGCTGCACGCGGCCGGGGCCGTGGTCACGGCGCAGGGCCGGCGTGACGGCGGCGCGCTGACGGCGGCCGGGCTGCGCTTCGTGCGCGGCGACCTGGCCGACCCGGCCGTGGCCGCCGCGGCCTGCGCCGGCCAAACCTACATCTTCCACTGCGCCGCGCTGGCTGCGCCGTGGGGGCCGTACAAAGATTTCTATTCAGCCAACGTCACCGCCACCGAGAACGTCGTCGCGGGCGCGATGCAGACCGGCGCGGCGCGGCTGATCCACGTCTCGACCCCCAGCCTGTACTTCGCTAACCACGCCCGCACCAACGTGCGCGAGGATGACCCGCTGCCCACCCGCCAGGTGACGGCCTACGCCGACACCAAGCGCCTGGCCGAGCAGGTAGTGGACGAAGCCCAGGCCGGCGGGCTGGCGACCATCACCCTCCGGCCGCGCGCGATCTTCGGCCCTGGCGACGCCACTATCTTCCCCCGGCTGCTGCGGCAGGTGGCGCGCGGGCGGCTGCGCGTGATCGGCGGCGGCGCGAACGTGGCCGACTTCACCTACATTGATAACGTGGTCGACGGCCTGCTGCTGTGCGCGCACGCCCCGGCCCACGCGCTGGGCCGCAAGTACAACCTGACCAACGGCGAGCCGCAGCCGCTCTGGCCGCTGATCTTAAAGATTTGCGCCGACCTGGGCTATCCGCCACCCACCGGGCGCGTGCCGCTGGGCGCGGCGCTGGCGCTGGCCGGCGGGCTAGAACTGATCTACACGCTCTTGCGCCGCCGCAGCGAGCCGCCGCTGACGCGCTACAGCGTGCGCATGTTGGCGCTCGACTCCACGCTCGACATCAGCGCGGCCCGGCGCGACCTGGGCTACGCGCCGGCAGTGAGCGTCGACGAGGGGCTGCGGCGCTTCATCACCTGGTGGCGCGCGGACCAGCCAGCCCTATGAGCGCCGTCAAGCTGACGCTGCTGGAAGCGGGGTATTGCCAGTTCCCCGAGCACGTCACCCGCGGGCGCGGGCCGTGGCGGGCGGCGCGCTTCCCGGCGCTGTTCGCGCTGTTAGAGCATCCGCAGGCCGGGCCGGTGCTGTTCGACACCGGCTATGGCACGCGCTTCTTCGAGGCCACCCGCCGCTGGCCATATCAACTGTATGCGCGGATGACGCCGGTGACGCTGCGGCCCGCGCAGGTGGCGGTGGAACAACTGGCGCGGCGCGGGCTGCGGCCGGCCGATATTGGGCGCGTGCTGATCTCGCACTTTCACGCCGACCACGTCAGCGGGCTGCGCGATTTTCCGGCGGCGCGCTTCA
>JBBRZY010000518.1:0-4236 GCA_038252885.1 Anaerolineales bacterium
GTGCGCGTGGGCGTGGCGCACCACATTGGCCAGCGCCTCCTGCACAATGCGATAGGCGGCCGCTTCGACGGCGGCCGGCAGCGGCGGCAGCGGCTCGGCCGCCGCTACTTGCACACGCAGCCCATCCGCCGACGAGCACTGCGCCGCCAGCGAACGCAGCGCCCCGGCTAACCCCAGCTCATCCAGGGCCGGCGGGCGCAGCGCGTACACCAGCCGGCGCAGGTCGCCAATGGCGCTGTGAATTTCGGTTTGCAGCTCTAGCAGGCCGGCGGCGGCCTCTGGCTGGCTGGGCGGCAGCGCCTGGCGCAGCGTGCCGGCCCGCAGGTGCAGCGCCGAGAGTTGAGAGCCCAGGCCGTCATGCAGGTCACGCCGCAGGCGGCGGCGCTCCTCTTCGCGGGTGGTCACCAGCCGCTCACGCGAGCGCTGCAAGGCCAGCGTCAGCCCAACGGCGTAGACGGCCACCCCCGCCTGACGCGCCAGGTCGTCCAGCAGCTGCCGATCAGCCGGGCTAAAGACTTCACCGGATGCGCGCGGGCTTAGCTCCAGCAGGCCCACGGCCTCGCCCTGGTAGCTCAACGGCAGGTGCAGGCGCTCAGTGCCAGACGCGCGCCCCTGCTCGGCAATCGTCACGAAGACGTCGTCTTGCTTGAGTTGCAGCGCCACGTAGGGCAGTTTGAGCGCCTGCGCCACCGTCTCGACCAGGGTGCGCAGCACCGCCTCGGGCGCGAGGGTGGCCTCCAGGCGCTGCCCCAGGCGCGAAAGCACGGCATAGGGATTGTCACGCTCGCCGTACATCAGTTGGTTGACGGCGCGCTGCACGCGATGACGCACAGGCTGCGCCAGGATGGCGACCAGCCCCACGCCAATGAGCGAGAGCAGCAAACTGCCCTGCGCTTGCAGCAGCACGCCCAGCCCGCCAACCATCAGCACATACAGCACGGTCACGGCGACCGTCAGCGCACTATAGACCAGCGTGCGATTGATGACCAGATCAATGTCGTACAAGCGGTAGCGCAGGATGGCCACGCCCACGGCCACGGCCTGCCCCAAAATCAGCAGGGAGCTAGCCGCAATGCCGACCTCCAGGGCGAGGTTCGGCGGCAGCCAGATATCACTGGCGATATAGACGCCGGCACACAGCACCAACAGCACCGCCGCTGCATAGGCCACCGATTTGATCTGCGCTCGCTCGAGCCCCTGGGCGCGCCGCAAACGCAGCCCCACGGCCGCCATGGCGCTGAGGAGGCCGAGGCCGATCACGCCGCCGCTGACGTTCAGCACCACATCGAGCACGGCGTCGAGCGGCGCGCTGCCGTTGCGGTTCAGCCCCGGCAGGCCCCACGTGGGAATGGCCGACTGGTGCAGCACAATGGCGGCGACGCCGGTGACTACGCTGGCGGCGGTGAGCCACATCAGCGGCCGCCAGCGGGGCGAGGGCAGTTGGCCGGTGGGGAAGTACATGAGCATCATGCCGGGCAAAACCAAGCCAGGGATCCACACCCAATGCGTGGCCCAAGCCGCCAGGCGCGACCAGGGCAGCCGCATGACGCCCGGCAGCGATTCGTACAGCGCCGTGCTGTTAGCCAGCGTATTAATGCTGAGCAACAGCGCCGTGGCCAAGAAGGCCCAGCCGGTGAGGTGGCGCGGCTGGCGCGCGGCGATGAGGCCGCCCAGCAGGGCATAGGTGAGGGCGGAGAGCGGGATCAGCGCCTGATGGGTGATTAGCGTCTGCCAATGACCGGTGCGGGCCAGGTACAGCCCGGTCAGCGTGAGGCCTAGGCCCACCACCAGCACAGCGGCGCTCGCCAACCCCCAGGGCAGTCTTCGGCTCGGTATGGCGCTCATGACCTCTCTGGCTCCACCAGTCGGCCCCGCGCGGGCCGCAGTAGGTGAGGCGGATTATAGATCAGCCTAAACCGCCCGCCGGAAGAACGGCCGCGCGCCGGCCAGCAGACAAAGCGCGCTGACCACCCCCAGCAGGGAGCCAGAGATCACCGGGACGGGCGGACCGTACTCGGGGTAGCGGATGCCACTCCAGACTACGACGGCCACCAGCAGCATCCAGGCGGGCAGCGCCCACAGGACCAGCCAAGCCCAGCGCTCGTGGCGGCGATAGGCGGTGAGCAAGATGGCCGCGCTGAGCGCGGCGAACATCATCAGCCCAGCGCCACTGGAGCGGACGAGGTTGTCAACCAGGTGGGCCGCGGCGGGGCTGGCGGCGGAAAGCTCGGCCCAACTTTGGCCAGTCTGAGTGTGCATGAGGACAGTCTCGCCGGTTGCCAGGTTGGCCGCGCCGCCGGTCAGGTCCATGAGGCCAAACAGGGTGAAGATGAGGGCGATGCCCAGCAGCACTTTCCAAGCGTGCCGCTCGAAGAATCCCGCTACCGGCGCTGCCGCCGACTGAGCCGCTGTGTTATCCATCTGAGTGTCTTTTTCCCTTCAACACCGGGCTGTTAGTGCAGGCCGCGCCAGGCAAACAGCAGCAGGGCTAACTCAATAAGCCCCGCCAGCGGTCCGAAGGGCAGCGCAAAGCCGTACCAAAAGATGACGCTGAGGCCGAGCAAGATCAGCGCCAGAACGGCGCCATCGCGCTGCGCCTGGGCCAGCCAATAGGCCGCCAGCAGCTTGAGCGCGCTGACGACGACGAACACAAGCCCGGCCACGATCAGGCCATCCAGGCCCAGCCGCTCGAACGGCCCACTCAACAGACGAATGCCGGCGAGCGTGGGCAGCGTGTGGCGGGTGGAGGCGTAATACAGCGTGGGCAGCACACCGCCAATCCAGGCCAGCGCGTCCAGGCAGACCACCCCAACCAAGACTTGCAATAGGCGCGGGTTCATTGGTTTCATCTAAGCCTTTCAATTCGGGTTGGCAGGCCGGAAATTCTGTGTCAGAACGGCTTGTACATCATCAGCCAGGTGATCAGCGCCAGGCCGCCCAGGCCCACGGCCGCCACCAGTTCTGGCCGGCCCGAGGCCAGCACGGCCGGCAGTTGCTCGGGCGGCAGCGCCGGTGGCAGGGGGAGCTTCTTGCGGCGGGCCTCGACCGAGCCAATGCCAATGGCGGTGCGCACCCGCTCGAGATAGGGCCGGCCCAGCAGCGCCATGACGGTGCTGATGACGAGGAACAGCGCCAGCGACAGCCAGATCCAGCCCTGCCCCCACCAGTTTCCGATGAACCCACCAATCAGACCGGTCAGGAGGATCACCGCGGCGGTGAGGGCCATGGCCCCGCCCATCGACTGCGACAGGTCGAGCAGCGCGTGCAGGCGGGCGGGGTCGCGCTCGGCGCGCAGCTTGAACATGACCACGGCCGAGGCGCCGTGCGCCAGCATGAAAGCGAAGATGCTCAGAAGGTGCAGGAAGATCAAGACGGCATACATGCTGACCTCCTCAGGCGAGGGCGGGCATGCGGCGCAGCGCGAAGGCCCGGCCCAACCACAGGCACCACACTGGAAACACCAGCACCCACCCCAGTCCGCCGGCGAAACCCAGGTGCGCCCACCAGTAGCGGGTGAGGGCCGAGTCGACTCCGGCCACAATGCCGGGCAGCGCCAGCAGGCCGAGCGCCATGAACGCGCCGGTGAAGCGACCCCAGCGCCTCAGCCCGCGCGGCTGTGCCCCAGCCAGCGCGCCGAGGGTCGCCCAGAGCGCCAACCCCAGGAGGGCATAGCCCAGCGAGGTGTATAGCCCGGCGAGGTACCAGCCCGTGCGGCCGGTCATCACCAGATACGATCCCCACATGGCAATGGCCGCGCCCAGCCCGGCGGAGGCCAGCACCCACCCACCGCGCGTGGGCCGCGCACGGTGCAACCGCCAGACCAGCACGGCGCTGAGCAGCGCGCCGAGGCCGTTGGCCGCATCGTTGAGGGTGCCCCACAGGCCGCCGATGGTATAGAAGAGGATCAGGCACAGCAGGCCGGCGAACAGCAGGCCACCGGTAGCGAGCGCCAAGGGACCAGTCAAGCGATCAGGCTGCGATTGAGAGGACATCGCGACTCCAGTCGGGCAGGCTACGGCGCGACGATCACCAAGCCTCTCATGCCGGCCACGCGGTGGCCAGGCACGCTGCAATAGAAGACAGAGGTGCCAGCCGCGGCGGGGGTGAAGAGCGCCAGCGTCGGCTGACCCGACGGCATGGAGACGTGGATGTTCAACTCATCGATGTCGAAGCTGTGCCCGGAGGCATCCTGGTTCTCCAGGCGCAGCGCCAGCGTCTCGCCGGCCTGGGCGTGCA
>JBBRZY010000519.1:0-4229 GCA_038252885.1 Anaerolineales bacterium
ACGTTACGCATGTCCACGCTCAGATGCCGACCCGCCATTTGCAGCAGCAAGAGCGGGTAGGGCACCTCCTGGCTGTTCACGCGCCCTTCGCCCGACACCAGGCCGGCGGTCATTTGCAGGTAGTTGGCCGGCCACAGGTCAACCCAGCGCACGTTCGTCAGCGCCACCACCAGCGCCGCCAATGCCAGGCTGGTCAACGCCGCCGCCACCAGGCCCGGCAGCGCCACCCGCCCCTTGCGATACAGCAGATAGCCGACCAGCCCCGCCAGCACGAAGAACCCCACGGTGCGGGTGAAGGTCATCGCCAGCACCAGCCCGCCCAGGGCCACTGGCCAATAGCGCCCGGCCCGGCCGGTTGCCACGCGCTCCACCAGCCAGATGCCCAGCAGGCACCAGGCCAAGAATGGCGCCTCCGACATGATCTCTCCACCGAAGCGCACCACCAGCGGTGAGAGGCCGTACAGCGCCGTCACCCCCAGCCCCCACCAGCGCGACGTCCCGCGCCCAAGCTCCGGCCAGCCCCAGAACAGCAGCGTCAGGTTGAACAGCGTGGCGGCCTGCGGCACCAGCTTAAGCAGCGCGAAGTTGCGGGGGAACAGCGCGGCCAGCGGCGCCAGCAGCAGCGGCAAACCAAACGGATAGTTGGCTGGCTGGGCGCCGCCGGGGTCGTTGATCAGCCCATAACGGTCGCCCACCACCAGCGAATGCGCCAGCACCACGTAGTCGGCATCGTCCCATTGCGCCCCCAACTGAAACTTGGGGGCGTCATGCCACAGCAGCGCAACGCTCACCAGCATGACGAGCACCCACGCGGCGATCTGCCAGCGGGTCAGGCGGGCCAGCGGCACGGGGCGAGCCGGAGTCATGTTTCGCTCCACTCCGTCACTGGCTTGGCAGCCAGCGCGGCGGCCTGCGCCGCGTGCAGTTGGCGCTGGCGCAAGTAGCCCATGAAATTGGCCGCCTGTGAAACGACCGCCAGCACCGCCCCCAGCCAGCCCAGGCCGCGCGGCATGTGCCCGGCCAAATAGCGCGCCAGGTTCAAGTAGAAGCGCGGCGGCTCCACCGGCACCGGCGGCTGGCCCCGCGCTCGCCGCGCCAGGTGATAGCCATGCGCCCCACGCCCATAGCGAAAGTGCTGCGCCACGAACCGGCGCGCATTCACCTGGGGCGCGTGTGCCACCACGGCCGCCGGCACGTAGATCATTGGGCGTTGGTTGAGCGTCCAGCGGTCGCACAGGTCGCGGTCCTCGGCGGCGGCCAGGTGCATGGTGCAATCGAAACCGCCCAGCGCATTGAAGCCCTCGGCCGGGAACGCCAGATTGTTGGAGGTGAGAAAGACCGCGTGCTGCGGATCGCGGTTGTAGTAGGTGTAGATGTAAGTCACCAGCGCCTGGCTGGCGGCGGCGTAAGGGTTGCGTTGCCGCGCGTTGATGATCGGCCCGCCGACCGCCGCGCCGGGGTGCGCCGCCAACGTCGCCACCAGCGCCGCCAGCCACTCGGGCGCGGGGCAGCAGTCGTCGTCGGTGAAGGCCAGGTACGCGCCCAGCGCCTGGGCCGCCCCCCGGTTGCGGGCCTCGGCCGGGCCGCTGGCCGGCTGGCGCAACGCGCGCGCCCCCCAGGCCGCCGCCAGCGCCTCAATCGCGGCCGCGTCGGCCGGGTCGCTGCCGTCATCCACCACCAGCACCTCGAAGCGCGCGCGCGGATAGGTCTGCGCGGCCAGGGCGCGGAAGCACTCGGCCAGCGCCATCGGCCGCCCGCGCGTGGGGATGATGACCGACACCACCGGACGCGCCTCAGCCATCGGACCTCGCTGGGACAATGCGCGGCGGCCACGGGCGGCGGGCCAGCGTTTGCAGCCACTGCCACAGCCAGCCCGCTTCGGTTGGGGTCACCTCGCCGGAGGCCGCGAACGCCAGCACCAATGCCAGGCAGCCGACCACGAGCTTGAGCAGCCACCACAGACCGGGCGTGGGCCACAGCGCGCCCAACCCAAAGGCCAGCACCATCAGGCCGGCGCAGCGCGCCACGGTCGCCAGCGGCGGCCAGATGCCCCACTGCCGGTAGACCGCCCACAAGCTGACCAGCGCGCTCACCCCCGCCAGCAACCCGATGACCAGGGCCGCGCCGAGCGGCCCGCCGCGCGGCACCACCAGCCACTCGCCCAGAAACGCCAGCGGCACCAACGGCGCGGTCAACACCAGCGTCAGGTTGGGTTGGCCCCCGGCCGTCAGGATGGATGTCGTGACCGCGACCATCACCATCGCCAGCCCGCCCACCAGCAGCGGTCCCAACACCAGCGCGGACGGCGCATACGGCGCGCCATAGGCCAGGCGCATCAGCTCGGGCGCGCTGCCCACCACCAGCGCAGCCGGCGGCACCAGCAGCAGCACCACCCGCAGCGCCTGGCGCGCCATGTTCTGCGCGGCGCGTTCGTCGCCCTGCCGCCGCAAGCGCGCCAACGCGGCGATCAGCAGCGGCGTGAACGACAGTGGGAACAGGCCCGGCAGCCAGGCCAGATTTTGGGCCGCGCTGTACAGCCCGGCCTGCGCCGCCGTGGCCCCCAGCGCCTTAAGCATGAACAGATCGATTTTGTCGAACAGCCGCAGGCTGAGCGCCATCAACACAATCGGCATGGCGAAGCCCCACAACTGCCGCGCCGGAAAAGTCACCGGGCCGCGCCGCCATGGGATGCGCGCGAACCAGCGGCCCAGCGCCAACTCGGCCACCGATGCGGCCAGGCTGCCGATGATCGCGCCCTCGACCGACAGGCCGGCCTGCACCAGCACCAGCACCACCACCAGCCGCACCACCCAACGCGCGCCGGTCGCCAGGGCGCGCGCGCCGTTGTCGCCCCGCCCGATGAGTACGTGGCGATGGGCGTGGGCCAGCCCAAACAGCGGCAGGTCGAAGGCGAACAGTCGCAGATAGCCCGCCAGCGCCGGCTCGTTCAGCCAGCCGGCCACCAGCGGCGCGCCCAGCCACACCACCACCCCCAGCGCGACCCCGATCACAAAGTGCGCCCGCAGCGAGGTGGTCGCCACCGGCCGCCAGTCGTCGGCCTCGGAGACGAACTTGACGACCGTGCGCGCCAGGATTGAGGCCAGGCTCCACTCTAGCCAGGCGATCAGCGTGCTGGCCAGCGCCAGCAGGCCGTAGCCCTCCGGCCCCAGGCGACGCGTGAGGAACGCGGCCGTCACGAAGCCGGTCGGGACCACCAGCGCCTCGGCCACGAAGCCTTGCAGCGTGCCGCCTAACACATGTTGGCTGCGCGTAGTGTCTACGTTCATTGTGCCGGCCGTCCCACGGCCGTCTCGGTCATCATCATGTGCCCACCGCCACGGTCAAGCCGGTGCGAGCGGCAAGCTCGGCCGCGTCTACCACGGCCAACGCCCGCAGTCCGTCCGCCAGATCGGGGGACGCCACGGCCTCACCCTTCGCCGCCGCCAGAAAGCGCGTCAGCGCCGCCGCATACGACGGCTCTGCACCCGAACCGCCGAGCTTGACGCGCAGATAGGGACTGGTGAACAAGGCGCGCGTCGTTTGCGCCCACCGCCGCAGCCGGGCCATGCCCAACACTGGCTCGGGGTGCTCCACATTCCACGACCGATAACGGTCTACGGCCGCTTGCCCACCCTCGCCGAAAATCTCGATCCGATCAGCGTCGCCGGCCGTGTACGAGAACAATGATTGCACTTCGACCCCATTCGCCAGCCGCAAATTCAGCAGGGCGTTGTCGCCCTCGCTGCGGCTTGAGCGCAGCCAGGCGCTGACCAACGTAATTGGGTGCCCGATCAGTTGCGGCAGCAGGTCGAAGTGGTGCGAGCCAAAATCGAGCAGCACGCCGCCGCCCGTGGCGCGCTGCTGCTGCCAGTCGGCCAGGCCGTGTGGCGGCCTGGCGAACAGCGTGCGCGCCGCCACCACTGGGCCAAGCGCGCCCGACTGCACCTCGCGCCCCAGTGCCTGGTAGAGCGCGTTGAAGCGGTAGTTAAACCCGATCATGCCCACGCGGCCCGCCTGCCGCCAGGCCGCCACCACGCGCTGCCCATCGGCCAACGTGGAGGCCAGCGGCTTCTCTACGTAAATGTGCAGCCCGGCAGCCAGCGCCGCCTCGGCGCAGGCGGCGTGCAGGTACGTCGGCAGGCAGATGACCACTCCCTCGACCCGTCCACTTTCAAGCAGGGCCGGCCAATCGTCAAACACGCGGGCCTGCGTGGCGCGGCGGGCGGCGG
>JBBRZY010000520.1:0-4215 GCA_038252885.1 Anaerolineales bacterium
CGCGGGTTGGGAATGGAAGGGATGATCGTTGCGTCCGCGAAAGGCCAATGAACTTAACGGCCCAGCGCAGCGCGGCGAGTGCATACGGCTCCAGCGCGGCCCAGGCCAGGCCGGCGGCTACGGGCCAAAGTAGGCCGAGGAAGCCGCCAAGTGGGTTGGGCTGTTCGAACGTGCCATAGGCGCGGTAGGTGCCGTCGCCGAGCAAGAAGCCGGCCGGCCCCGTGCCGCGTAGCCGCGCCTGCCACAGGGCCAGCAGCGCCTGGGCCAGCCCGGCGAGCAGCACCGCCGCCACAAAGGCGCGCACCCGGCCGCGCTGCGCCTCGTTGACCACGATCACTACCGCCAGCGCGATCTCGGCCCACTTGAGCCATTCTTTCAGCCCCTCGTCGAGCGCGGTGGCGCTGAGCAGCGACAGCAGACATACGAACAGATAAACCCCCAGCGGCACGAGCAACGGAACGGCGGGCCGGCCCAGCGCGATGCGGCGCTCGACTAAGGCGCGCGTAAACCAGCCTAACGCCGCCAGCGCGAAGAACAGTTGGCCCAGGTCAACCGGCAGGCTGGGCAGGGCGACGGACAGGTAGGCGCGCGTTGGGCCGAGAATTAGCGCCAGCCCTAACCCGATGCTCGGCTCCCAGACGGCCAGCGCCAGCACTGGCACGCCAACCAGCAGGGCCGCCGCGAGCGGCAGCGGCAAACGTGCCAGTGCCAGGCCGACCACCACTGCCAGTGCCGCCCAGGCCAAGGGCCAGGCTGTCAGTGGGTTGAAGGGCAGGCGGGCGGCGGCGCGGGGCAGCATGGGCCTAACCCCGGCCTGCGGCCGACCAAGCCGTCAGCTTGTAACCAGCCCGCCCGTACATGTTGGCGTGCGCTAAACCAAATCGCATCCGTTACACACCTGCCCAGAATCAGGTACTGGGTCCGTTAGGGCTTAGCCCCATCCGCTGCGATCACGCCCTGGAAGTACGCAATGGTGTGCCGCAGACCCTCTTCCAGCGGCATGCGCGGCTCCCAGCCCAACACGCGCGCGGCCTTGCTGATGTCGGGCTTGCGGCGCTGCGGGTCGCCGGCTGTGCGGCTGGCAGGCAGGACTTCGAGGCCGGCCGTGTTGCCGGTCAGGCTGTTGATCACTTCCGCGAATTCGCGGATGGTGACCTCGCGCGGGTTGCCCAGATTGACGGGCGTGGGCTCGTCGGAGGCCAGCAGCTTGACCAGCCCCTCGACCAGATCGGCCACGTAGCAAAAGCTGCGGGTCTGGCTGCCGTCGCCGTAGACGGTCAGCGGCTGGCCGCGCAGCGCCTGGCCGACGAAGTTCGGCACCACGCGCCCGTCGTCCAACTGCATACGCGGGCCGAAGGTGTTGAAGATGCGGACGATGCGGGTGGCAAGACCGTGCTTACGGTGGTAGGCCATGGTCAGCGCCTCGCTGAAGCGCTTGGCCTCGTCGTACACCGAGCGCGGCCCAATCGTATCCACGTGGCCCCAGTAGGTCTCTTTCTGCGGGTGCTCCAGCGGGTCGCCGTAGATTTCAGAAGTGCTCGCCATCAGAAAGCGCGCGCCCTTGAGGCGGGCCAGATCGAGCGCGTTGAACGTGCCGAGCGACCCTACCCGGAGCGTCTCTAGCGGCAGTTGCATGTAGCTGCTGGGGGCGGTCAGCGACGGGCTGGCGGGCGAGGCGAAGTGCAGCACGGCGTCGAGCGGGCCTGCCACGGCCAGGCTCTCGGTCACATCGTGCTCGATGAATTGAAAATCTGCCCGGCCGAGCAGGTGTTGAATGTTACGAGTGCTGCCAGTCAGCAGGTTGTCGACTACAACCACCTGGTGGCCGTCGGCCAAGAAGCGGTCGCACAAATGCGATCCGATGAAACCGGCCCCCCCGGTGATGAGAATGCGCATGTCGTTTCCTAGGGCGAGTGATTGCAGCGGGAAAATCCGGGCGATTGTAACACAGCGGCCTAAGCGTCGTGGTCCGCCAGCCGGCCGATTAGTTGCACGGCGGCCAGCGCCAGGAAGAAGACATACGATAGGTCCACCAGGAAGAAGCCGTGGTCTACCAGGCCGTGCGCCAGCATGTCGGCCACCAGCGCCATTAGCCCGACGGTCAACGCCAGCAGCGAGCGGCGCTCTGGGTCGGCGGCGGCGGCCAGGCGGCGGTAGACCGCCAGCGCGTTGAGCCAGAAGCCGGCCACCAGCCACACGCCGGCCGCGAAGCCCAACACGCCCAGCCGGCTGAGGAAGTCGAGCGCCAGGTTGTGCGGGTGCGACAGGTTCGGCTCTTGCCACGCTTCCGGCAGAATGTAGCGGCTGCGGTAGAGCGACAGGAAGTTGTCTGGCCCGACACCGAGCAGCGGATGGTCGAGGAACATGCGCCAGGCCGAGAGCCAGAGCTTGACGCGGAAGAACGAGGTGCCGCCGCTGAAGTCGAGCAAGCCGGCGAAGCGCGGCACACGCGCCAGCAGCGGCAGCGCTGCCAGCCCGGCCACGGCCGCCGCGCCCACCAGCGCCCACATCTTGCGCCCGCGCCAGCCGATCAGCACCACCGCCAACGCCGCCGGCACGCCCAACAGCAGCGCGCCCTTCGAGAAGGTGAGTACGGTCGTGGCGGCCAGCACCAGCGCGGCCAGCGCGTACAGCCAGCGCCGGCCGCGCTGGCGGCCCATGACGACCACCGCCAGCGCCACCGCCAGTGCGCGGCCCAAGTAGAGTGCCAGGTTGTTGGGCGAGCCATACACGCTGCGGATGCGCGCCAGGCCTTCCTCGGCCATGATCAGCTCAGTTCCGGTGACGTATTGGTACAGCCCGATCAGCGCCACCGCCACCGCGCCCGCGATGAAGAAATCCACCAGCCGCCACAGGCCGCGGCGACCGAGTGGGGTGACGCGCAGCAAGAAGTAGAAGAGCACCGGCTCCAGCATCACCAGCCGATACTCACGAATGGCGACGCCGAACAGCTCGGCGCTGAACGTGCTGGCCGTGGCGACCAGTAGATAGGCGATCACGGCCCAGTCGAGGCCGGATAGGCGCAGGGGCGTGGCTGGGGCGCGGCGAGCCAGACGCGCCAGCAGCGGGCGGGCGTGGTGCAGCAACGTCGCCGCCAGGGTCAGCAGCAGGCACATCTCCACCATAACAAAGCCGCGCTGCCATAGGTGCGCGTACTGCAAATAGAACGGCACGAACAGCACGGTGAAGCCCAGCCCTAAATCGAGGCGCAGGTAGAACAGCGCGAACAACAGCGCCAGCGCCGCCAGCGCCAGCAGCAGCGGTGGCGAGAAATAGAACAGCCCGGCCGTGAGCGCGGTGATGGCAATCGGCACGGCGTCGCCGAAGCGGCGCGAGACGGCGGCGGCCTCGCTGCCCCAGGTGAGCCAGGCGCTGAGGTAGAGCAGCAGGCTGGCCGCGCCCGTGATGACGACTTGCCCCGCGCCGCCCAACCGCTGCCAGCCGCCGCGCACGGCCCGCCCCACGCCCGCCCACGCCAGCCCGCGCCCGAAGTAGCCCGCGCCGATTGCGCCCACCAACGCCAGCGCGGCCAGCAGCAACCAGGTGCGGACGTAATCCGTGTCGGGCAGGGTGCGGCCGACGGCGAAGCCCACGAACGCCCATTGCTCCCAGCCGCGCTCCGGCACAATGACGGCGGTGTGGGTGCGCCCGGCGGCCAGGCCCGAGGCAACCGGGATGGTCGTCACCTGGGCTACGTTGTCCTCGGGCGAGGTGAGCACCAGGTACGCGCCTCGGTCGTCGCGCGGCAGGGCGTTGGCGGGTTGGCCGTCGATGGTCACATAGAAGTAGCCGCGATATGCGCCGCGCCGCACGGTCAGCGCCAGGTCGGTGCCCTCAAAGGCCAGCGTGATGGACGCGCCGACATAGTCTTCGGGGATGTCCGCGCCCAGCTCGCCAAAGCGCCAGTCGCCGGTGTAGATCAGGCCGGGATAGAAGGCGCTGTAGTTGCCCGGCAGCGCGACCGGCCGCGCCTCATCGGGTGGCGTTAGCGCGGCCAGCAGCGGCGTTGGCACACCGGCCGGGTCGAGCAGGGCAAAGCCCCAGTGCGGGTCGCCGGGCGGGGCCAATGGTTGCAGCGATTCGAGCGCCAGCACGCCGGCCCACGGCCATTCGCTCTCGACGCGGGCGAAGGCGGCGAGTGTGTTGTCCACTTGCCCGTCGGGCGTGGCCTGGCCCCAGGGTGAGGCCTGCGTGTTCCAGCCGAAGTTGCCGCCC
>JBBRZY010000521.1:0-4214 GCA_038252885.1 Anaerolineales bacterium
TACCGGCAAGACAAGATTCCGGCCGAGCTATTGCAAGGTGAGCTTAAGAACGCTACCTTGCCGGTGATCGCGCGCGTGCCCGAGCCGGAGCAGTCGTTGAAGGGCCAGGACCTGTGGGGCGCGCTGGGGAATGACCTGCACGCCTCGCTCACCTGGACCTGGACCGTGCCGCTGGAGGTGTTCAAGCCTTCGGTCGGCCCGCTGGTGCGCACAGCCGAAATTCGCGTGGGCGCGAGCGGCCAGCCGCACGATGTGGCGCTGGTGCAGGTGGGCGGCCTGATCCACGTGAAAGGCGACCGCACAACCGGCGTGGCCGGCGCGCGCATTCAGGTGCTGGGCACGGCGTTCGAGGCGGTGGCGGACGCGGACGGGCAATTTAGCTTTTGGAATATGCCGGCCGGCGAGTACAAGTGGCGGGTCGAACCGCCCGACGGGAAGGCCCGCGACCACAAGGTCGTGGTGCCAGCGGCGGCTTATGATATTGAGGTATAGGTCGGAAAGGAGGCCAGCCGGAATTGGTTGAGCGCCGCGCCGGACAACCGGCGGGCCGCCGCCAGCCCCGCAGGAACGCAAAACCATCAGTCGCTTAGGCACGCCGCAGCGCGGTTTGCGATTGCAGCAAATCACCCGCACTACCAAAGGAGTTGTGCATGTCACCTCAATATCTGTCACCCGGGATCTACGTCGAGGAAGTGGATAAAGGTTCCAAGCCGATCGAAGGCGTGGGGACGGCGGTCGCCGGTTTTATCGGCTTCGCCGCCAAGGGGCCGTCGAACAAGCCCACCTTCATCGCCAACTGGACTCAGTACACCAATGTGTTCGGCGGCTTTGTGCCAGGCGCTTACCTGGCGCACGCCGTCTACGGCTACTTTAATAACGGCGGCGGCTCGTGCTATGTGCTGCGCCTGCCGGCCGGCGCGGAAGAACCCAGCGGCAACTCGGCGGCCCTGCCGGCCAAGGCGGCGGGCGCCCCCACCACCCTGCGCGCCCTCGCCAAGGAAGCGGGCGCGGGCGGCGACGGCATTACCGTGGAAGTGGCCGATGCTGGCGAAGACAAGTTCAACCTGACGATAAAGCGCGGCGCGGTGGAGGAGAAGTACGAAGGCCTGAGCCTGTCGGCGGCCAAAGGCGCGCAGAACGCCGTCGAGACAGTCAACAAGGCGTCTAAGCTGGTGATGCTGGAAGAGATGAAGGTGGCCGGCGTGGCGATGGCTGACCGCGCGCCGACCCCCGGCAGCTACGCCCTCAAGGCGGCGGAGGCGCAAGCGCTGGTGGTAAAGGCTACCAGCCCCGACATGTATCAGGGCAACGTGGCCGACCGCAGCGGTCTGGGCGGCTTCGAGGCAATTGACGACATCACCATGGTGGCTTGCCCTGACTTGCTGGCGGCCTTCGAGGCTGGGGCGATCAACCGCGAGGGCGTCAAGGCGGTGCAGTTGGCGATGATCGCGCACTGCGAGAATATGAAGGACCGCGTGGCGATCATTGACCCGCTGCCCGACATGAACGCGCAGGACGTCAAAGATTGGCGCATGAAAGAAGCCGGCTATGACTCGAAGTACGCCGTGCTGTACTACCCCTGGATCCAGGTAGCCAACCCGAACCCCAGCACCGGCGGCACCAGCATGTTCATTCCGCCGTCGGGCCACATGGCCGGCATTTGGGCCCGCAGCGACACCGAGCGCGGGGTGCACAAGGCGCCGGCCAACGAAGTCATCCGCGGCGCGTTGGGCCTGCAGAACCAGATCACCAAGTCGGAACAGGACAGCCTCAACCCGGTGGGCGTGAACTGCATTCGGGCGTTCCCGGGACGCGGCATCCGCGTATGGGGCGCGCGCACGCTGTCGAGCGACCCGGCATGGCGCTATGTGAACGTGCGCCGGCTGTTCAACTTCGTGGAAGAGTCGATCATGCTGGGCACGCAGTGGGTGGTGTTTGAGCCCAACGACCAGGCCCTGTGGCAGCGCGTCAAGCGCACCATCACCGGCTTCTTGTCGCGCGTGTGGCGCGACGGCGCGCTGTTCGGCACCACGCCCGACGAGGCTTTCTACGTGAAGTGCGACGCGGAGAACAACCCGCCCGAAACGCGCGATGTGGGCCAGTTGATCGTGGAAGTGGGCATTGCCCCGGTCAAGCCGGCGGAATTCGTGATCTTCCGTGTCAGCCAATTTAGCGGCGGCGCGGGCGTCGAAGAATAAGGACTAGGAGGTCTCTATGCCTACTGGAAGTCGCAGCGACCCGCTCGTTGGGTATCACTTTCACGTCGAAATCGACGGCATCTCGCAGGCGCAGTTCCGCGAGTGCACCGGGCTCGACTCTGAGTCCGAGATCATCGAATACAAGGAGGCCGGTAAAGACGGCCAGACCATCGTGCGCAAGCAGCCGGGCGCGCTGAAATGGTCGAACATCGTGCTCAAGCGCGGGATCACCGACATTCTCGAATTGTGGGAGTGGCGCAAGCAGGTGGAGCAGGGCAAGGTGAATGACGCCCGCAAGAGCGGCTCGATTGTGCTGTTCGACCAGGCCAACAGCGAAGTGGCTCGCTGGAATTTTGTGGAGGGCTGGCCGAGCAAAATCACCGGCCCGCAGGCCAAGGCCGACGGCAACGAAGTCGCCATTGAAGAGCTAACCCTGGCGCACGAAGGCCTGGAGCGCGTTAAGTAGGCCGGACCGCAGCGCGCACAGCGTGAGGCGTGAGGGCGTGGCCGCAGCCAGGGCCACGCCCCGCGCAGCACCAGTTGGGCAGCCCGCGATCGGGCGGTGAGGGCCGCCAAAAACTATGCCGAACGTTCTTAAGACCGAGTATGAGTTCACACTGCCGCGCGGGTACGTCGACTCGGACGGCAACCTGCACAAGACCGGCACGATGCGGCTGGCGACGGCGCTGGATGAGATCGCGCCGCTACGCGACCCGCGGGTGAAGTCGAACCAGGCTTATCTGGTCATCATCCTGCTGTCGCGCGTCATCACGCGGCTGGGGCAAATCTCAGAGGTGACCCCGCGCCAGGTGGAGGGGCTGTTCTCCAGCGACCTGGCCTACCTGCAGCGGTTTTACCGCCAGATCAACGAGAGCGGCGACAGCCATGTGCCGGTGCAGTGCCCCCAGTGCGCGACCCAGTTCGAGGTGGACTTTGGCAATCTGGGGGGGTTGCGGGCTACCCCATAGACAAACTCTACGAGGAGGTAGCCTACATCGCATATCACTTTCACTGGCCGCCGGAGTTTGTGCTCGAAATGGATCATTTCGAGCGCCACCGCTGGGTAGAGCAGATCGCGGCCATCAACGTGAAATTGAACGACGCAGTTAAGAGGCGCTAACATGCCGGCCACAGGCTCACGCACCGACCCGTATCTGGGGTCACACTTCTTCATCGAAATCGACGGCGTCGACCACGGCGGCTTCACCGAGTGCTCGGGCTTGCAGGCCGAGACGGAGGTGACCGACTATGCCGAGGGCGGCAACAACGGCTATGTGCACAAGATGGCCGGCCACACCAAGTGGAGCAACCTGGTGCTCAAGATGGGCGTGACCGACTCGACGACGCTGTGGGAGTGGTATCAGAAGGTGACACGCGGTGAAGTGGAGCGCAAGGATGTGTCGGTGGTGCTCTACAACAGCGTACAGGAAGAAGTGCGCCGCTGGAACCTGCGCGAGGCCTATCCGGTCAAGTGGATCGGGCCGACGTTTGGCGCGGCTGCGCCGGCGGTGGCGATCGAGTCGCTCGAAATCACGCACCACGGGTTTGAGGTGGAGTAACGGTGCCTTTCAAATTCAAGTGGCCTTTCCGCTGGCCGCGACGCGCGGCGGCCGTCGCTGAGACGACGGCGGCAGCGCCTGCGCCAGTCGCCGTCGCCCAAGCGACAACTCACGCAGCGCAGCCGCCCGCGCAGCAGGTGTTCAGCGCGGGCCAGGCCGAGGCGCGCTATGTGTACACGCCGGAGCCGGGCGAAGGGCCCGACATCGGCGCGGAGCTATTGACGCGCCTGCCGCAGATGAGCACGCCCCCCACCCTTGGCAAGCTGGGCGGCCTGACCGATATGGCGCAGACGCTGCCGACGGTGGACCGCTTTATGCAGCAGATGCCCGCGCCGCCGGTGCAGCGGCTGCTCGAAGGGGCGTGGAACGAGATCAGCCAGTTCACCACCTCGCTGCCGGCGCTGAGCACGCTGGGCGGGCTGACGGGCGAGGGCGGCGCGCCAAGCTACCCTGAGCA
>JBBRZY010000522.1:0-4214 GCA_038252885.1 Anaerolineales bacterium
CACCCCTGGTAAAAATTTCTGACTGGCCCAAAACGGCAGCGGCCCTAAGGGGCGTGTAAACCCGCTGGCCGTAGGGATAGGCGCGCCGGTCAGTCAATCACCCCGGCGGCGAGTCCGCGCATGAGCCTGACTCAGCACCTAGCGCTGACCGAAAGGTCCTGAGTTTTTTGCCCTTAAACTGAAATATACCCGCTGGCCCGCGGCCTAGTCGCGCAGCGAGGTCATGGGCACCACTTGGCCGCCGTCGTCGCCGAGCTCCATGAAGCGCCTTTTTAGGGCGGCCTCGACGTGGGGCGGGACCATGGTGCTGACGTCGCCGCCGAGTGAGGCGATCTCGCGCACCGAGGTGGAGCTGAGAAAGGTGTGGCGCTCGCTGGTGATGAACGGCAGGCTCTCCAGGTCGGGCGCCAGGCGGTGGTTGGCCAGGGCGATGCGGAACTCGTGCTCGAAGTCGGAGAACACGCGCAGGCCGCGCACCATGACGCGGGCGCCGACGGCGTGGCAGAAGTCGACGGTCAGGCCGCTGTAGCCTGCGACGGTGATGTTGCTGCGGCCCATCGTGGCGACGGAGGTGCGCACGAGCGCCAGGCGCTCGTCGGGCGTGAACAGCAGCGACTTGAGCGGCTTGTCGTACACGCCGATGACGAGTTCGTCGAACAGGTTGGCGGCGCGGCGCAGGATGTCTTCGTGGCCGAAGTGGATGGGGTCGAACGTGCCGGGATAGACTGCTTTGAGGCCCACGGCTGCTCCTTAGCTGGCGTCGCCGGCGCCCGGTTGCCAAAAGGCCGCCAGCCGCACGGCCAGCGCCTGGTGCTCGGGCGCACCCAGGTCGGGGTCGCTGGCAAAGATTTCGCCCGCCACACGCCGGGCCTTCTCGACTGTTGCCAGGTCGCTCAGGCGGGCCATGTGCAGGGTAGCCAGGCCGGCCTGGCGCGTGCCCAGGAAGTCGCCGGGGCCGCGCAGGTCGAGGTCTTTTTGGGCCAGCACAAACCCATCTTGCGACTGCTCCATGATTTGCAGGCGCGGGTCGGGGTGGTCCTGGGGCGCGTCTGACACCAGGATGCACATGGACGGGTGCTCGCCGCGCCCGACGCGGCCACGGAACTGGTGCAACTGCGCCAGGCCAAAGCGGTTGGCGCCGTCAATCATGATGACGGTGGCGTTGGGCACATCCACGCCAACCTCGACCACTGAGGTCGAGACGAGCACGTCGTATTCGCCGGCATGGAAGGCGGCCATGACGGCGTCCTTCTCGTCGGGCTTCAGGCGGCCGTGGAGCAGCCCGAGCTTGTAGTCGTGGAAGATCTCGGCTTGCAGGCGCGTGTGCTCGGCCACGGCGGCCTTGGCGTCAATCTTGTCGCTCTCTTCCACCAGCGGGAAGATAAAGAAGGCTTGGCGGCCGTGCGCCAGTTGCGAGCGGATGTAGGCGTAGCCGCGCTCACGCTCTTTAGGCTTGAGCACGTGGGTCTTGATGGGCTGGCGGCCGGGCGGCATTTCGTCGAGCACGGTCAGGTCGAGGTCGCCGTAGACGGTCAGGCACAGGGAGCGCGGGATGGGCGTGGCGGTCATGACCAGCAGGTGCGGGTTGCCGCCCTTGCCGCGCAGGGCCGCGCGCTGGGCCACGCCAAAGCGGTGCTGCTCATCCACGATGACCAGGCCCAGATCGGCAAACTCGACGGGGGCCTCGATGAGGGCGTGGGTGCCGATGACGGCCTTGATGGCGCCGGAGCGCAGGCCGTCGTAGATGGTCTGCTTTTCGAGCGCAGTGGTGGCGCCTTGCAGCAGGCGCACGCTCTGCTCAGCCGCCTCCGGCCCGCCAACGACGGGGGCCAGCAGCTTGAGCAGGGTGCGGTAGTGCTGCTCGGCCAGGATGCTGGTGGGGGCCATGATGGCCGCCTGTGCGCCGGACTGGATGGCGATGGCCATAGCGGCGGCGGCCACGGCGGTCTTGCCGGAGCCGACGTCGCCTTGCAGCAGGCGGTTCATGGGCACATCGCGCGCTAAGTCAGCGCGGATTTCGGCCAGGGCGCGGGCCTGCGCGCCGGTGAGGGCGTACGGCAAGGTGCCGACGAACTCCGGCAGCCAGGCGTCGGAAACGACGAGCGGCTGACCGTTGTGAGACTGCCAGTCGCGGCGTTGGCGCAGTGCGCCAAGTTGCAGCAGCAGCAGTTCGTCGAAGGCCAGGCGGTGCTGGGCGTCGGCCAGCTTTTCGCGGGTGTCGGGAAAGTGAATCTGCGAGAGCGCTTCGCCGTAGGGGACGATGGCGGCGCTGGCGACGACGGCGGGCGGCAGTGGGTCGGTCTCTCTGGCGGACCAATAGGAGATGACCTGCGAGCTGGCCTTGCGGATGGTCTTCTGCTTGAGGTCGGCGGTGGCGCGGTAGACCGGCACGATGCGGCCGGTGCTGAGGAGCTCACGGTCGACGTCTTCCCACTCATCGGGGACGATGGTGAGGCGGCCCAGGTAATGGTCAATGCGGCCGGAGATGACGATCTGGCGGCCGGGGGTGAGCTGTTTGGCGAGCCACTCTTGATTGAAGAAGGTGACTTCGAGCGAGCCGGTGGGGTCGGAGATCACGACCTTGAGCATCTTCTGCCGACCGCCACGGATGGGGCGCAGGTTGGCCTCCCAGACGGTGCCGATGACGCTGCACTCCTCGCCCAATTCCAGGTGGTTGATGGTCTTCATGCGCGAGTAATCGTCGTAGCGGCGCGGGAAGTGGAGCAGCAGGTCGTGCAGGTTAAAGATCTCGAGCTTCTCAAACAGCTTGGCGGTTTCGGGGCCGACGCCGTTGAGGACGGTGAGCGGGGCTTCGACGCCGACGGCGCTGTTGAGCGGCACGGCTGAGCGTAGGGGCTTGGCGGCGACCGCGCGGCGCGGCTTGGGGTCAACCGGCTCTTCGCCGTAATCTACTTCCATGCGGCGGCGCGGCGGGGGCGAGGCCTGCGGCTGTTTGGGCGGGCGGGGCGGCTTGGGCGGGCGCGGCGGCTGCGCCTGTTGTTGCGGCGGCGCCGGGCGCGGGGCGTTGGGCGACGAGCCTTCGGGAGATGCCGCTTGAATCGGCGGCCGGTTGTCGCTGGCGGTTTGGGGCGGCCCGGCGGCAGGCGGCGGCTCGGGCGGGCGTTCAACGGCGCGCGGGGCGGGGCGGTCTGCTTCGGGCCGGGGCGCGGTGTAGCTCTCACGCGGGGCCGGCGGCACGGGCACGGGCCTGGCCGGGGGACCGGGTTGTTTGGGCGGCAGGACAGCGCGCTCGACGCGTTCGAGTGGCGGCGCGGGCGGGCGCGCGGGGGGCGGGGCGGCGGGCGCGCCCGCGGTTGGGCCGGCCACCTCGCGCACCAGTTTAAGCATGGCCTGGACCGCGGCGGGCCGGTCGGCGGCACTCAGGTCGGGGTAGGCGCGCAGGTGCGCGGCGACGGCCTCGATGAAGGCGGGGTCGAGGCCAGCGCGGCGGGCGTTCGGCTCCCAAAAGCTGAGCATCTTGGGCAGGCCGCCGATGACGGCCTTGTTTTGGTAGCCGTTGTTCAGTTCGAGTGTGACGATCTTCTGTAGTTGATCGAGAGCAGGGTGCATAGGATTGATTCTACCCGGAATGAGGTAAAGGACAAAGAGAGGGAAAGGCAGAGAAAAAAGAAAGAGAAAGAGAAAAAGGATGGCAAGAGGCAGCGCCGGAATGGGCGAAGAGAGAAAAAGAGGGGAAAGGAGAGAAAGAGAAAAAGGTTGGCGGGGTGTGTTGCATTTAGTGCCGCGTTGTTGACATTGGTGACGATGCTGGCATGGGCGGGGGGTGTTGGATTTACTGCCGCGCTGCTGACATTGGTGACGATGCTGGCATGAGTGAAGCCAAAGCGTGCGGCCGGTGCTTGCGCAGGCACGCGATGGGAGGAGGCAGATAGCTTGGCGGTTGCGAATGCGTGCATGTTCATACCGAGAACGTTATAGATCAAATGTTCCGTTGTCAAGCGGTAATATTTGCGGGGGAGCATTTCAGTCTGGGGACCAATTTTGTAAAAGGTTCGGTGGCGGCAACGTCGAGATAGGTTCTCACCGCAAGGGGAAGCTGTGAAGTGTCGTATCTGACCGAAGGAAATTTTTACCAGGGGTAGGTGGGCAAGCCACCTACCCCTGGTAAAAATTTCTGGCTGGCCCAAAACGGCAGCGGCCCGAATGGGCGTGTAAACCCGCTGGCGGCAGGGATAGGCGCGCCGGCCAGTCAA
>JBBRZY010000523.1:0-4207 GCA_038252885.1 Anaerolineales bacterium
CGACGACACAGTCGCGCGCTCACAGGCGGCGGTCGCGGCTGCCGCCCGCGCAACGGCTGCGACCGCTAAACCAACCCAATTGCCGCTGCCGATCTCCGACCGCCTGCTAAAGCTGTTCAAGCAGTTCAACATTAACCCCAACGCGCCCGCGCCGGCCCCGGTGTTGGTCATCTGCCGCAACTGCCAGCAGTCCAACCCCGGCAGCGAGATCTATTGCCAGCGCTGCGCCACACGGCTGGGCGGCACGCGCGCGTGCCCGCACTGTGACCGCTCGATGCCCGCCAACGCCAAGTTCTGCCCGCGCTGCGGCTTGCGGGCCTAGGCCGATACGCCGCGCCACCGATGATTAGCTGCACGAGTTGCCACAAGACCATCCCGCCGGGCGACCGCTTCTGCGCCTACTGCGGCACGCGGCAGCCGTTTCGCTTGCCGTGGTTGGGCCGCGCCCCAGCCTGGGCAACTAGCGCGGCGGGCGCGACACCGGCGTTGCCAGGGCGGCCGGGCGGGCCGATCCCGCGCCACCTCTTGTCGGCGGGGCTGGGCGCCGGGCTGGGGGCGATGGTAGGCGCGGCGGCGGGCGTGGTGCTGGGCAGCCTGCCGTTGGGCGCGATCTTGGGCGCGCTGGGGGTGGGGGCCGCGGCCGCCGTGGCGGAGCTGACAGCCGGGCCGATCCCTGACGAGAAGGCGGCGCAGCGCTTCGGCCTGGTGCTGGGGGTGCTCAGCGGGCTGCTGGCGCTGCCGGGCGGCCTGCTGGTGCTGGCGGCCGTGGTCGTGGCCGACCAGGGGCTGGACGGGCTGGTGTTCGTGCGCGGACTCATGCAGGTGAAGCTCACCTACGGCGTGCTGGGCACGCTGCTGGGCACGGCGGTGGCGTTGTTCGTGGGCGGGCTCCTGGGCTACTTTCTGGGTCAAACCGGTTACAACTTTGGCCGGCGCGGCGCGCTGCTGGGCGCGGCCCTGGCCTGGACCGTGGCGGCCGGCCTGGCTGGGCTGATCGCCGGCAACTACGCGGGCCAGATCATCGGCGTCGAGCAGTTGGCCGCCGCGCGCCTGGGCTTCGTCGTTCAAATCCTCGTGGGGGCGCTGCTGTTGTATCTGGTGCGGCCGGCATGGGGGCGGCTACGGTGGTGGTGGGTGCGGAAACCTTAAGAGAAAAAGCAAAGGCAAAGAAAGAGAAAGAGAAAAAGGGTAGCTACGAGGCCGCGATGAGTCAGTTGCGGTCGGAGGCCAGAAGTCAGAGGTCAGTAGGTGGCAATGAGGTAAATCAACAGCGACGTCGCGCGGCCATCCTAAAGCGCGCGCAGGGGGACAAAGCCCAATTGGCCTCATCCCCTCATACGCTGACCCAACCGTTGGTCGCTCCTTTTTCTTAGCGAAGCATCTTTCTCTTTTCTCTTCTTTCCTGGCATAATACCAACCACTACTCGCCTCTCACCACTTAAGGATTGACCTCCCGCATGAAAGTGTTGATCTCCGCCGACATGGAAGGCATCTCGGGCATCGTGGACTGGGAGCAGGTGACGCCCGGCCGGCCCGAGTACCTGGCGCACGGCCGGCAGTTGATGACCGGCGACGTCAACGCCGCCGTCAACGGTGCGTTCACCGGCGGCGCGGAGGAGGTCGTGGTCAGCGACGGCCACTGGGACGCGCGCAACATCCTGATCGAAAGCCTCGACCCGCGTGTGCGCCTCAACAGCGGCACGCCCTCGCCCTACTCCATGCTGCAAGGGCTAGACGACAAGCCCACGCCCGACGCAGTGATCTTCGTGGGCTATCACGCCATGCAGAACACCAAGAAGGCCGTGCTCGACCACAGTTGGTCGGATACGCGCACCCGCGCCATCTATTTGAACGACCAGTCGGTAGGCGAGATCGGGCTGAACGCCGCGCTGGCGGGCGCGTGGGGCGTGCCGGTAATAGCCTTCACCGGCGACCAGCATGCCGGGGCCGAGGCGCAAGACACACTCGGGCCAGCGCTGGAGATCGCCGTGGTCAAGAACGCCACCGGGCGCTTTGCCGCCCAGTGCCTGCCGCTGGCCGAAGCCCGCGAACGCATCTGCGACGCCTGCGCGCGCGGCGTGCTCAAGCTGCGCGAGGGCCGCGCCGCCCCGCCGCTGGTCGTGGCCGAGCCGGTGCGCCTGGCGGTGGAGTTTCAGCACACGCAGTACGTTGACCGGGCCTTTCTCATGCCCGGCACCGAGCGCGTGAACGGCACGCGCCTGGAGATCACCGTGCCAGATATGATCACCGCCCACCGCGCCTTTCGGGCGATGATGCTGATGTCGCGCGACTAACGCGAGGGGCAACGGATGTTATCGGAAGAATTCGGTCAGGGTCGGCGGGCGATCCGCGTGGGGCTGATCGGCCTGCACTACGGCGCGCAAGTGCACCTGCCGGCTTTCAAGGCCAACACCAAATACGACCTGGTGGCCGTGTGCGCCCGCACGCCCGGCGTGGCCGAGGCCGTGGCCGCCGAGCACAACATCCCTTACTGGTACACCGACGCGCGCAAGCTCATGGCCGCCCGCGTAGACCTGATCGCCATCGCCTCGCCGCCCCCCACCCATGCCGGCTACGCCGCCGCCGCGCTGGCCGCCGGCACGCACGTGCTGGTGGAGGTGGCCTACACGGGCTGTGCGGCCGACGCCCGCCTCCTCACCGACCTGGCTCGCGCGCACGGCCGGCATGGCGCCGTCGCCTATGCGCTGCGCTTTGTGCCCACGGTGCGGCACGTGACCAACGTGCTGGAGCAGGGCGTGCTCGGCCGGCTGCGGCTGATGCACATGGACTTCTACAACAGCTTCCTGGCCGAGTCGCCTAACACCTACCCCTGGATGTGGGCGGCCGACCACGGCGGCGGCATCTTCGCCAACTTCATGGCGCATGGGCTCGACCTGGCCTGCCGCTGGTTTGGCCCAGTGGCTGCCGTCCAGGCCGGCTATGGCACCCGCGCCCCCCTCACGTCGCGCCCGGCCGGCGACGCCCCGGCCGAAGATACCGGCGTGGTCTCGATTGAGTTTGAGCGCGGGATGCTGGCGACTTTCAGTTTCAGCGCCGTGGTCGCCACGCGCCGCAACCAGATGACAATTCACGGCTCGAAAGGCTCGCTGATCGTGGATAACTACGGCGAGAGCGCCGAGTTGCTCAACCTGGGCGACGACACGCCGCGCTCGCTCTATCCGCCGACGGTCTACCTGGAAGAGACGCGCGGCGAGACTGGGCTGATGGGCGGCTTCCCGGTGCTGCTCGACCGGCTGGCGGCGGCCATCAACGACGATGGCCCGGCCACCGACCTGCCGACGCTTGACGAAGCCTTCGAAATTCAGCGCGTGGTCGATGCCGCGCGCATCGCCGCCCGCGAGCATCGTCAGGTCCACATTCGCGAAGTCGGCTGACCGGCGGTCTGCCCGCCGCCGCGCCGGCTGCGCCCCGGAGAACCGCATGACGTCTGCCCACCTCGGCCCGACCTTTGACGAGATGCTCCACCCGCACACCATCGACCCGGCCGTGCGCGCCCAGGCCGTGGCCGCGCTGCACGCCGACCCGCTCAATCCGGTCAACCTGTACAACATCACCTGGCGCGGAGCCGACAACGCCATCAAGTACGAAGTCATCCCGCCCGAGATCACGGGCGTGGCCGCGCCGATTGTGGTGCTGTATGGCCGCGACTTCCCAACCGGGGCGCACAAAGTGGGCGCGGCCTACGCCGTGCTGGCTGAGGCGCTGCTGTTCGGGCAGGTAGACATCGAGCGCCACACGGTGGTCTGGCCCAGCACCGGCAATTACGGCATCGGCGGCGCGTGGGTGGGTGGGCGCGTGGGAGCCAAGTCGATCGTGGTGCTGCCGGAGGGCATGAGCCGCGAGCGCTTCGAGCAGATCGAGCGCTACGGCGGCGCGATCATCAAGACGCCGGGCGTCGAGTCGAACGTCAAAGAGATTTATGACAAGACCTGGGAGCTGAAGCGCGACCCCAACATCCGCATCCTCAACCAGTTTGAGGTGATGGGCAACTATCGCTTTCACTACCACGTGACCGGCAACACGATTGTGGAGTTGGCCGAGGTGCTGCGCGCCGCCGGCGTGGGGCAGGGCCGCATCGCCGCCTACTGCTCGGCCATGGGCAGCGCCGGCACCATCGCGGCGGGCGACCGGCTGAAGCAGGTCTTCCCCGACCTGAAGATCGTCGGGCTAGAGCCGATCCAATGCC
>JBBRZY010000524.1:0-4205 GCA_038252885.1 Anaerolineales bacterium
ATTCCTTTGAGTTTTAACCTTGCGGCCGTAGTCCCCAGGCGGTAGACTTATCGCGTTAGCTACGACACCGATGGATATTAAACCACCGACGTCAAGTCTACATCGTTTACGGCTAGGACTACCGGGGTCTCTAATCCCGTTCGCTCCCCTAGCTTTCGTGTTTGAGCGTCAGGTACAGCCCAGGTGGCCGCCTTCGCCACTGGTGTTCCTCCGGATATCTACGCATTTCACCACTACACCCGGAATTCCACCACCCTCTGCTGCCCTCAAGCCCAGCAGTATCGGACAACCTCTCCCGGTTGAGCCGAGAGATTTCATGCCCGACTTGCTAGACCGCCTGAACACGCTTTACGCCCAGTAAATCCGGATAACGCTCGGGACCTACGTTTTACCGCGGCTGCTGGCACGTAGTTAGCCGTCCCTTATTCCAGTGGTACTGTCCTTCCTCATCCCACTGAAAAGCGCTTTACGACCCGAAGGCCTTCATCGCGCACGCGGCGTTGCTGCCTCAGTCTTGCGACCATTGGGCAATATTCCCGACTGCTGCCTCCCGTAGGAGTCTGGCCCGTGTGTCAGTGCCAGTGTGGGGGGCCACCCTCTGAGGTCCCCTACCCGTCGTAGCCTTGGTAGGCCATTACCCTACCAACTAGCTGATGGGCCGCAGGCCCCTCCAGAAGCGATCTTTGCAGACCTTTCGCGCGCGGGCCTCTAACCCCACGCGCCACATGCGGTATTAGCAGTCCTTTCGGACTGTTATTCCACACTTCTGGGCAGGTCACCTACGTGTTACGCACCCATTCGCCACTCAGACCCAATATTGCTATCAGATCTGCGTTCGACTTGCATGTCTTAAGCACGCCGCCAGCGTTCATCCTGAGCCAGGATCAAACTCTCCGTTATAGACTTACAAGACCGATCGCTCGGTCTCGATTGGAGACGTTCTTTTAGGTGTTGGACCTCTGCCTAAGCATTGGCCCGCCACCGACCAACCGACCGAAGTCAGGTTGGCCCAAGCTTCTTTCATCTTTCTCTGGTGTGCTTCCTATCACGTTTCAGTTGTTAAGGTGCCGGCGAAAGTCTTTTTTGACCTTCGGTCGAGCGGCTGGAGATAGTACCACAGCCGGTTCGTCGTTGTCAAGAGACACACAAAGGCCGACGCAAGTTGCTTTCACTCACATCGGCGTCCAGATCAACAAACTTCAGTTGACGTTCTGTATCTGGGCTGGTTCTTGATTGTTTGATTCATCCACCCCATGGTGCGGACGTGCTTGGGCGATGAACCGACGAACTGAAATCATTATAGGCCTGAGTCGCGTGCGCTGTCAATACATTGGCTTGCTATTCATTCATCTAGCGGCGCAGCTGTCGCCGGTACTTGGGCACCCGCGTTATGTTTTTGCGGCCTTCCCAATCGGCGCAGGCCGACTTCGCCTTGTCTGGCCGCGATATTAGCGTAGTATTCTTTGGGACAATCGCCGGGGTCGTTAACGGCGCTTGCGCCTTCAGTGACAAGCGCTGGCCGCGGCCGGCCACCCCCTAACCGGCCCCTCCGCCCAGTTCGGCCATCATCCTCCCTCCGCTATCCCTCGCCCAAATTCGCAGCCAAAGCTTTCGCCGACACTGATCTCCGACCTCCAATTTCCGTCCTCAGCCGTCTAAGGTATACTTGTTTCAAATCGCCACTTGAAGTAGAAGGGAACACTGCATGGCCCACACCACTGTTGGCACACAGGTCTTTACCGCGCGACGGGGGGGCCGCACCAAGTTTCTGGTTGGCGGACTGCTGATCGTGGGCGCCGTCATCTACCTGGCGGCCACCAGCCTCAGCAGCTTAGGCCAATACTTCTACACGGTCGATGAAATCCAGGCCCAAGGCCAGTCGCTCATTGGCAAGAACCTGCGCGCCTCGGGCGCCGTCATCGGCGACAGCATCACCTACGACCCGGTCACGCTCACCATCAGCTTTGTGGTCGTGAACGTCTCGAACGACCCGGCTGTGCTCAACGCGCCGGGCGGCCTGGCCGAGGCGCTGCATCAGGCCGTGCTCGACCCGGCCCGCAGCCAAATGCGCGTGGTCTACATTGGGGCCAAACCCGACCTGCTTAAGGACGAGGCCCAGGCCATCGTTACCGGCAAGTTGGGCGCCGACGGCGTCTTCTACGCCGACGAGTTGCTGCTGAAGTGCCCGACCCGCTACGAAGAAGCCGCCCCGGTGCAGGCTAGCAACTAGGGCATGGTCGCCAACCTCGGCTTCTTTGCGCTCCTGCTGGCCCTCGGCTGCGCGCTATACGCCGCCGTCATGGCGCCGCTGGGCGCCTACCGCCGCCGCCCGGCTTGGCTGGCCAGCGCCCACCTGTCCGCTCTGCTCACCTGGCCGCTGGTCACGCTGGCCTGCCTGCTGCTCATCACTCTCTTAGTCACCAACCAATACCAGATCGAATACGTCTACCACGTCACCAGCAACGCCATGCCGCTGTACCTCAAGGTCACGGCGTTATGGGGTGGGCAGGCCGGCAGCCTGCTATTCTGGAGCTGGCTGATGGCCACCTTCACCGGGGCGGCCTTGCTGCGCAAGTGGGACCGTGACCGCGACCTGATGCCGATTGTGATCGTGGTGATGATGGTGACGCTGGGCTTCTTTATCAGCCTGGTGGTCTTCTTTGAGAACCCCTTTGCCCGCCTGTGGACCCTGCCGGCCACGGCCACCCAGGCCGCCACCACCGTCATCAGCTTCCTCCAGCCGGCCGGCACGCTGCCGCTCATCCTGCCCGACGGCAACGGCCTGAACCCGCTGCTGCGCCACCCCGGCATGATCATTCACCCGCCGATGCTCTACACCGGCTTCGTCAGTTTCGTCGTGCCCTACGCCTTCGCCATGGCCGCGCTGGTCACCCGCCGCACCGATGACGAGTGGATTCGCACCACCCGCCGCTGGACCCTGGTGGGCTGGCTGTTCCTCTCGCTCGGCCTGATCTTAGGCGGGCGCTGGGCGTACGACGTGCTGGGCTGGGGCGGCTACTGGGGCTGGGACCCGGTGGAGAATGCCGCTTTCTTGCCCTGGCTGACCGCCACCGCCTTCCTGCATTCCGTGATGATTCAAGAAAAGCGCGGCATGCTCAAGAAGTGGAACATGGTGCTGATCATCTTGACCTACTCCCTGGTCATCTTCGGCACCTTCCTCACCCGCTCGGGCGTGCTGTCGTCGGTGCACGCCTTCGCCCAGAGCGCCATCGGCCCGGCCTTCTTCGCCTTCATTGGCATCTCATTTGTGGCCTCGCTGCTGCTGCTCTTCCGCGCCTGGGACCACCTGGGCAGCGACCATCACCTCGACAGCCTGCTGTCGCGCGAGTCGGCCTTCCTGCTCAACAACCTGCTGTTCATGTGCATCGCCGCCACGGTCTTCTGGGGCACGGTCTTCCCGATGCTCTCGGAGTTGGTCACCAACCAGACCATCACGGTCGGCCCGCCCTGGTATAACCGCGTAGTCGGCCCGCAGTTCGCCGCGCTGGTGCTGCTGATGGGCATCGCGCCGATGGTGGCCTGGCGGCAGGCCTCTGCCCGCCAATTGGGCCGCCTGCTGTGGGGGCCGTTCGCCGCCGCGCTGGTGGTGGTGGTGGTGTTCGTCATCGCCGGCATGCGCAGTGCGGGCGCGCTGCTGGGCTTCGGCATAGTGACGTTTGTGGCCCTGACCACCCTGCTGGAGTTCGTGCGCGGCACGCTGGCGCGCATGAAGACCACCGGCGAGAACCCACTGGTGGCGCTCACAACCCTCATCGCCCGCAACCGGCGGCGCTATGGCGGCTACACCATCCATCTGGCCGTCATCATCATGACCATCGGCATCATCGGCTCGCACTTCTTCCAGGTGGAGACGCAGGGTCAGCTTAAGCCCGGCGAGCAGCTATCGCTCGGGCGCTACGTCGTCACCTATGACAACCTGGCCGAGTTCCTGACCGACGACGGCCGGCAGGTGGCCCGCGCCACGGTCACCGTCTACCGCGATGGCGTCAACGTCGGCCAACTGCACCCGCGCCGCGACTTCTACCTGGCCTCCGGCGAGCCGATGACCATCCCCGGCGTCCGCAGCACCATCGAAGACGATGTGTATGTGCTGCTGGTCAGTTGGGAGCCGGTGGCCGCCTCCGGGGCGAGCTTCAAGATCTTCGTCAACCCGCTCATCAACTGGATTTGGTCGGGCGGCTTTC
>JBBRZY010000525.1:0-4202 GCA_038252885.1 Anaerolineales bacterium
CGCGCTATGCTAATGAACGCGCGGCGGCGGGCCAACGCCAACCCGACATAATTAAAGTGAGCGGGCGGGGGCCACTTGGCCAGGCCATTGAAGATATCCTGCTGTTGGCCGAGCTGAGCCGTGAGGGCGAATGGGAAGGGCAGATTATCTGTCTACCCTGGCGTTGACGCCATTCAATCAATCCAACAATATGCTGCTCAACTGCGAGCGTGTGCTAGAATCCGGCCCGCATGTTGATCCGGCACCTGTCACTCACGAACTTCCGCTTATACGCGCGCCTGGAGGCCAGCCTGCCGGCCGGGCCGCTGATTTTGGTGGGCGCGAACGCGCAGGGCAAGACCAGCCTGCTCGAAGCGGTCTACTACCTGGCGACCGCGCAGTCGCACCACGCCACCTCCGACCGGCAGCTGATTAACTTCCTCACGCTGCGCACCGAGAGCCTGCCGTTCGCCAAGATCGTGGCCGAGGCCGTCGGCCAGCAAGACCCCAGCCCCAAGCGCCTAGAAATCCGCCTGATCCTCGACCCGACCCAAACCGGCGAGGGCCGGCTGCGCAAAGAAGTGCTGGTCAACAGCGCCAAGCGGCGCGTGGGCGACCTGGCCGGGCTGGTCAACGGCGTGCTGTTTCTGCCGCAAGACCTGACCATTATCGAAGGCTCGCCCTCCGACCGGCGGCGCTACCTCGACCTGGCGCTGGGCCAGGTGGACCCGACCTACGCCTTCGCGCTGAGCGAGTACGGCAAAGTGCTCAGCCAGCGCAACGCCCTGCTCAAGCAACTGCAAGAGCGCGGCGGGTCTGACAACCAGCTAGAGTTTTGGGACGAGAAGCTGTGTGAGCACGGCGCGCTGATCCTCAACGCCCGCGCCGCGGCGCTGGCCGATTTGGAGACGCTGGCCACCGCCATCCACCGCGACCTGACGCGCGGCACCGATGGCCTGCGGCTGGCCTACCATCCGGCCTACGACCCGGCCGGCGCGCCCGAAGGCCAACTGGGGCTGGCGCTGGACGTGCCGGTGCACCGCGTGGGCCTGGCAACGGCCGAAGTGCAAGCCGGGCTGCGCCAGCGGCTGCAAGCCACGCGGGCCGAGGAGATCGCGCGCGGCGCGACGCTATGCGGCCCACACCGTGACGAAATTCGCTTCCTGGCGAACGGGATTGACCTGGGCACCTATGGCTCACGCGGGCAGGCGCGCACCGCCGTGCTGGCGCTGAAGCTGGCCGAGGTCGAGTGGATGCGCACGCAGAGCGGCGAGTGGCCGATCTTGCTGCTGGACGAGGTGCTGGCCGAGCTGGATGTGAACCGGCGGCGCGAGCTGCTGGCCCGCCTGGGTGGCGCCGAGCAGTGCCTGCTGACCACCACCGACCTGACGCTCTTCCCGCCCGAGTTCGTCGAGCGCGCGACGGTGTGGGAGGTGGAGGCGGGACGGATCGTGGAACGGTGATTCTGATGGCTGATTTTTGATTGAAGGCTAAAACGAAAAGCGCCCGGCTGCACTGAGCAGTCGGGCGCTGGTTGTTAAGGGCGAGGGCGGTTAGGAGGCCGGGCGCTCGCCCAGGGTGACGGTGACATCGAGCGGCGCGCCGTCGCGGATGACCGACAGCACCAGGTCTTGGCCGGGGCGCGTGTGGTTGACGAGATAGCTCATCAGGTCGCTGAACTGGCGCACGGTCTGGCCATCGGCCGCGACAATCAGGTCGCCGTCGCCGGCGAAGGGCGTGCCCAGCGCGGCCGAGTCGCCGCGCAGCCCGGCCAGGGCCGAGGGGCCGCCGGGGATCACGCTGCGCACATACGCGCCGGTGGCCTGGGGTAGCCCCAGCAAGTCCTGCACGCCCAGCGTGATCTCATCGCCGCTGCTCAGGCCCAGGTAGGGGTAGGTGAAGTGGCCTTCGGCGATCAGGTACGGCACCACCTGGCGCACGGTATTCGAGGCGATGGCAAAGCCCACGCCCGAGTTCACGCCGTTCTCTGACACGAGCGCCTTGTTGATGCCGATGACCTCGCCGTTCAGGTTGAGCAGCGGGCCGCCCGAGTTGCCGGGGTTGATGGCGGCGTCGGTCTGGATGATATCGGGCGCGGAGTACGACGCGCCGTCGGCGGTGGTGCGGTTGCTGGTCAGCGTGCGGCCCAGCCCCGAGATGATGCCGACCGTCATGGTGCCGGCCAGTCCAAACGGGTTGCCGATGGCGACGACGCGCTGGCCCACCTGGACCAGGTCAGAGTCGCCCAGCGGCAGCGGCGTGAGCGGCTCGGTTAAGCCTTGCAACTGGATCACGGCCAGGTCGGCGTCGGGGTCAACGCCGATGACGACGCCGCGCAGCTTGAGGCCGGAGGCGAAGTCGACCTCGATGTTGCTGCCGCCTTCGACCACGTGCTGGTTGGTGACCACGTGGCCTTCGGTGTCGAACACAAAGCCGGAGCCCTGCGAGTAGCCCTGCTGGCCGATCTGCACCAAGATCGAGACGACCGACTGGTTGACCTGGGCGTACAGGTCTATCAGTTGGTTCTCTTCGGCGCTGGTGACCAGGGCGCTGGCGGTGGGCCAGGGCGTGAGGGTGGGCACGGGGGTACCAGCGGCGGGTTGATTGGTGGTGACGCCGATGACGGCCAGCGTGCTGACCGGGGCAACGGTGGCGGGCGCGGGCGGGGTGCTGCGGCCGACCCCGCTGGGGTTGGTGACATAGGCGCAGGCCAGACTGGCCCCGGCCAAAACACTGACGACCATAACTAAGCGAGATGATTGCAAACGCATACCTTCACCTATTCTCTACACAACGGCGGCAACGGATTTTGTAACGGTGGCTAAGTCGTTATAGCCATGGTTGCCCGATACTGGCGGCGCGGTTTCCCACTGGCCCCCTATCTAGCTAGGCGCGTTTGGCGCGCAGGGCGGCCAATTCTTTGATGAGCGTGCGTTCCTGCTCGCTCAGGTTGGCGGGCAAGTTGACGACCAGGTGGGCATACAGGTCGCCGTGCTCGGCGGCCTGGCGCAGCTTGGGCATGCCGCGCCCGGTCAGCCGAAAGGTTTTGCCGGTGTGGGCCTCGGCCGGCACGTTGAGCACTACCTCGCCCGTCAGGGTGGGCACGCGCGCCTCGCCGCCCAGCAGTGCAGTGTACAGGTCCACGTTGACATCCACGTGCAGGTCGTCGCCGTCGCGGCGGTAGGTGGGGTGCGGGCGCACGTTGATGACGATGAACAGGTCGCCGGGGGTTTGGCCCGCGCCGCCCGCGCCGGCTAGCCGCACCTTGGTGCCGGTGCGCGCGCCGGGGGGGATGTTGACCTCCAGGCGGCGGTCGGCTTTTTGCAGCGTGCGCTTGGCCCCGCTGAAGGCTTCTTCCAGGCCGATGTCAATCGGCTGTTCCATGTCTTCGCCGCGCAGGCTGCCCCAACTGGTGGCGGTGGGGCGCGGGCGGGTGCCGGTGGTGCGCCGGGCGCCGCCGGCCGTGAACAGGCTGGTGAAGAACTCGGAGAAGCCGCCCGCGCCGAACATCTCGTTCAGGTCGGGGGTGGCGCCGGGGCGGGCGCCGGGTTGGCCGCCGCCCATGCCAGCCCATTGGCTGAAGTCGAAGCCGCCGGCTGCGCCCTGGCCGGCGCGCTGCCACTGGGCATAGCTGGCCCCCAGTTGGTCATACTTGGCGCGCTTGGCCGGGTCGCCCAGCACTTCGTAGGCTTCGTTGATCTCTTTGAATTTGTCTTCGGCCTTGTCGTCGCCGGGGTTTTTGTCGGGGTGATGCACCTGGGCCAGGCGGCGGAAGGCGCTCTTAATATCCTTCTCGGTCGCCGTTTTGTCGACGCCCAGCACCTTGTAGTAATCGCGGTATTCCATCGCCGGTCTCCTTCAAACACAACGCAGTGATTCTAGGGCCGCGACACACGGCCCGTCAAGGCAAAAACAGCTTCTCTTATCGCTTTCTTATGCGGCGCGGCGGGCGCTGGTGCCAGTCGGACGCAGTCTGTCACCGTCAAGGCGCGCTCTGATCGCAGCGGGTTAGGTTGAGACATTGTATCTGACCGAAATCACTTTTTTCACAGGTAGGGTGGGCAGGCCCACCCTACCTGTGAAAAAAGTGTCGGCTGGCCCAATACGGCTGCGGCCCGTCAGTCCGCGCAGACCCGGTGCGGGTGCGGCCAAGCGGCGAGCGTGCTGTCGGCTGGCCCAATACGGCTGCGGCCCGTCAGTCCGCGCAGACCCGGTGCGGGTGC
>JBBRZY010000526.1:0-4186 GCA_038252885.1 Anaerolineales bacterium
TATTGTTGGCGCGGATGACGATGATGACGTTTTGGAAGGTATTGTTGGCGCGGATGACGATGATGACGTGTAGGAAGGAATTGTTGGCGCGGATGACGATGATGACTTATTGCAAGATATTGATGGCGCGGATGACGATGATGACGTTTTGGAAGGTATTGTTGGCGCGGATGACGATGATGACGTTTTGGATGATATCGCTGGCGCGGATGACGATGATGACGTTTTGGAAGGTATTGTTGGCGCGGATGACGATGATGACGTTTTTGATGATATCGCTGGCGCGGATGACGACGATTCCAACCCAATCCTCCTCACATGGGCACCCGTCCCTTTTAGCGGAAGGGCATGGTATGAGGGCTGTCCTCACGGCGATGGCGACCCGTTCCTCCTCACATGGGCACCCCTCTCCTGCGGGAGAGGGGCTGGGGGTGAGGTCCGTCCAAACTGCATCTCCCCTCGCCTCCTCCTGCGCTCACCATCCAATCAACAATCAACAATCAAAAATCAGCAATGTATAATGTCCCTCTGTCGCCCGGCTACAACCTAAAGGTATCCGTACCCATGTTCAAACGCGCCGCCCTCCTCGCCCTCGCGCTCGGCCTCGCCGCCTGCACGGCCATGCCCACCCCCATGCCCGTGCTTGCTCCCACCGTCACCGCCATCGTCTCCGGCCCGTCGGCGCTCACCGTCGCCGTGGCGTCGAACGACTTTCCTGTCGGCGTTAACCGCGTCCCGCTCGTGCTGCTCATCGGCTCCACGCCCATCACCTCCGCCCAGTCCGTGCAGGTCGTCGCCTTCGACCTCAGCAGTGGCACGCCCACGCCCGGCTGGACCGGCATGGCCCAGTCGTATAGCGACTACGCCATCCCCTACTGGGTCATCTATCCCGACCTGCCCACTGCCGGCAACTGGGGCCTGGGCGTCGTCGTTACCTTCGCCGACGGCTCCACCCAGCCCGCCCAACTGACCATCCAGACCGTCACTGACCCGTCTGCCCCCACCCTGGGCGAAGTGCCGCCCGCCAGTCACAACGCCACCTCGGCCGATCAGCCCGATCTGTCCAAGCTCACCTCCGACCCGTCGCCCGACCCGGCGCTCTACACCACCACCGTCGCCGACGCGCTCGCCAGCGGCCAGCCCACCATCGTCACTTTTGCCACCCCCGGCTTCTGCACCAGCCGCCTGTGCGCCCCCGTCGTGGATAGCCTCAAGGCGGTGCAAGCCGCCCATCCTAGCCAGGCCAACTACATCCACATCGAAATCTTTTCCGACTTCACTGCCTTCACCTACACGCCTCAGATGGATGAGTGGCACATCCCCAGTGAGCCATGGACCTTCGTGCTCGACGCGCAGGGCAAAGTCGTCGGGCGCTTTGGTGGCCCGGTTTCGCCCGCTGAACTAGAAGCCGCCTTGGCGCCGCTCCTGTCTTAGCCCCGCCATGCCCGCTCGCTTTCGCCTCGCCCTCAGTGTGGCATTGGCAGCGCTCGTCGGCATGCGCGGCTTGGCCCTGGCCCACAGCGAGCTTGTCGCCTCCGAACCCGCCGCCGGCAGCACGGTGCCCCTTGGTCTCGGCCGCCTCATCTTGGTCTTCAACGAAGCGCCTGAGCCGGGCAGCAGCGTTGCCCTCTCCGCCGGCGTCTTTCAGCCGGTGGCCGGCGTCACCAGCTACGTTGCCAACGGCCAGCTCTGGGCCGACGTCTCGCCCGGCCTCGCCGCCGGCGACTACAACGTCCAGTGGACTGCCCTCAGCGCCGACGGCCACTCGGTCACCGGCAGCTATAGCTTCGCCGTTGCGCCCGCCCTGGCCACCCCCTTCCCGTGGATGCCGGTGGTCGCCGTGTTGCTAGCCGTAGTTTTGCTCGGAGCCATTCTCCTCGTGCGTGGCCGCCGCCGTCGGGCGGTGTGATATACTTTCGTTGCCACTCACGAGGAGCCTTTCGATGACGCGGATCAACCTCTAACACTCACTTCTTCCGGGTAACGTACTTGGTACTTTGATTCAGGGTGGCGCTTCCCTGTGACTCCAAAGAAAACCGAGGGCGTTGGCCCTCGGTTTTCGTTTTAAGCGCCCGGAGTGTCTATGTTGATCGCGCATCACCTTACTAAAGCGTATGGCCTGGAGCCGATCCTGGCCGATGTATCCCTCAGCCTCACCGGCGGCGACCGAGCCGGCCTGGTTGGACCCAACGGCAGTGGCAAGACCACGCTGCTGCGCCTGCTGGCCGGCGTGGAGCGCCCAGACGCCGGCAGCGTGCATACCACGCCCGCCAGCCTGCGCCTGGGCTACCTGCCGCAAGGCTTGCCGTTCACGCCCACCGAGACGATCGCCGGCTACCTCGACCGCGCGCAGGGCGACCTGGCCGCGCTGGGGGCCGAGATCGAACGGCTGGCCGCGCTGCTCGCGGTCAACCCGCGCCAGCCCGCCGTCCAGCAGGCCTACGACACCGCGCTGGCCGGCCTCTCGGCCGCTGCTGTGGACCCGGGGCGCGTGCCGACCGTGCTGGCGGCGCTGGGTCTCGGCCACTTGCCGACTGGCACGTTGGTGAGCACCCTGAGCGGCGGCCAGAAGACGCGCCTGGCGTTAGCCGGCGTGCTGCTGGCCGACCCCGACCTGATACTGCTCGACGAGCCCACCAACCACCTCGACCTCGAGATGCTCACCTGGCTGGAAGCCTGGCTAGATGGCTACCGCGGCGCGGCGCTGGTGGTCTCGCACGACCGGGCCTTCCTTGATCGCACGGTCAAGCGCATCATCGAGTTAGACCCGGCGACCCACCAGTCCCAGGAGTATGCCGGTAACTACACCGACTACGTGGCAGCCAAGCTGGCCGAGCGCGAGCGCCAGGCGCAGGCCTTCTCCGACCAGCAGGCTGAGTTGGCCCAGCTGCGTGATGCCGCCCGGCACCTGCGCGGTGTCGCCAAGTTCCGCAAGGGCGGCAAGGCCGACACCAACGACAAGTTCGCCAAGGGCTTCTTTGCCAACCGGGGCGCGGCCACCATCGGGCGCGCCAAGCAGCTCGAGGCCCGCATCCAGCACATCCTGACCGACGAGCGGCTCGACAAGCCGCGCCCCACTTGGCAGATGAAACTCGACTTCGGAGCGGCGCCGACCAGCGGGCAGGACGTGCTCATGCTCGAAGGCCTGGCAGTCGGCTACGATGGCCGCCCGCTTCTGCAAGACCTGAACGCCACCATCCGACAAGGCGGGCGCGTGGCGTTGGTCGGGCCGAACGGCGCGGGCAAGACCACGCTGCTGCGGACTATCGCCGGGCGGTTGCCGCCGCTGGCCGGGCGGGCGCGGTTGGGCAGCAATGTGCGCCTGGGCTACATGGCCCAAGAGCAAGAGCTGCTCCACCCGACCCTCAACGCGCTTGAGACCATCCGCAGCCGCGCGCCGCTGTCGGAGACAGACGCCCGGGCGCTGCTGCACTACTTCCTGTTCACCGGCGACGATGTGTTTGTGCCGGTCGGCGCGCTATCGTTCGGCGAGCGGGCGCGGCTGGCGTTGGCCGCGCTGGTGGTGCAGGGCTGCAACCTGCTGCTACTGGATGAGCCGATCAACCACCTCGACCTGCCGTCGCGGGCGCGCTTCGAGCAGGCGCTGGAGGGCTTTGAAGGCACGGTCCTGGCGGTCGTGCACGACCGCTACTTCATCGCCGGCTTTGCCAGCGAAATCTGGCAGGTGGTGGAGGGCGGACTGCGCGTTCAGCCCGTGTAGCCCCTGTCCGTTCGTCCACTTGTGGGGCGGGGGGCGCGTCTTTATACTGACTGACCACCGGCTGCGCCAACGGACAACCCTGTCACAGCCCGGCCGGTCCAGTGATTAAGGAACTATGACGACAACACTTACACCTTCGCGTTGGCAGCGCTGGCAAACGTGGTCGGCCGACCGCCGCGCCAAGCTGGCCGACGCTTCCCTCAACATCCGGCGGGCCTTCGGGCTAGTGCTGCGGTCGCACCCACAGTCGGCCTCGGCCATGGCCGTCTGCTCGCTCGTCGGTGCCTTGCTGCCGGCCGGCCAGGCCTGGATCGGCAAGCTCATCGTGGACGCCGTGGTGACGGCCATGAACACGCAATCGGGAGCAGTGGCCGGGCTGCAGGCGGTGCTGCCGCTGCTGGCGGCTGAGTTTGGCCTGCTGCTCATCCAGGCGGTCAACGCCCAAGTGCGCACGCTGGCCGAGCA
>JBBRZY010000527.1:0-4185 GCA_038252885.1 Anaerolineales bacterium
ATAGACGGTGTGAAACGGCACCTCGCCGGTGAACTCCAGCCCGAACATGATCATGCGCGCCACCCAGAAGAACAGGATGTCGTAGCCGGTCTCGAGCACGGAGGTCGGGTAGAAATACTTGAAGTCCGGCGTCTGCTCCGGCCAGCCCAGGGTCGAAAAGGGCCACAGGCCGGAAGAGAACCAGGTGTCGAGCACGTCCACGTCTTGGGTCAGCTCGGCGCTTCCACAGGTGCCGCAGGCCGTGGGGTCTTCGCGGCCGGTGGTCATGTGCCCGTTGGGGCAATACCAGACCGGGATGCGGTGGCCCCACCACAATTGGCGGCTGATGCACCAGTCCTTGATGTTCTCTAGCCAGTTGTAGTAGACCTTCTCGAAGTGGTCGGGCACAATGCGGATGCGTCCGTCGCGCACGGCCGCCAGCGCCGCGTCGGCCAGCGGTTTGATGGTCACGAACCACTGGGTCGAGATCATCGGCTCGACGATCTCGCCGCCGCGCTGTGAGCGCGGCACATTGAGCGTGTACGGCTCAGTCTTGAGCGTGAGCTGGGCGGCCTGCATGTCGGCCCACACGCGCTTGCGGGCGTCGAAGCGGTCGAGCCCCTTGTACGGGCCGCCGGCCTCGGTCACTTTGGCCTCGCGGTCGAACATGCTGATGATGGGCAGCCCGTGGCGCGCGCCGATCTCGTAGTCGGTCGGGTCGTGGCCGGGGGTGATCTTGAGCGCGCCGGTGCCGAAGTCGATTTGCACGGCCTCGTCGCCGATGACCGGCACTTCGCGGTCGAGCAGCGGCACCAGCGCCATGCGGCCGATGAAGTGCTTGTAGCGCTCGTCGGCCGGGTGCACGGCCACGGCGGTGTCGGCCAGCACCGTCTCCGGCCGCGTGGTCGCCACCGGGATGAAGTCGTCCGAGTCCTTGAGCCGGTACTTGAAGAAGTAGAGCGTGCCCGCCTCCTCGCTATACTCGACTTCCAGGTCAGACACTGCCGTCTTGAGACCGGGGCTCCAGTTGATCAGGCGCGGGCCGCGGTAGATGAGACCCTTCTCGTACAGCCGCACGAAGGCCTCGCGCACGGCGCGGCTGAGGCCGGCGTCGAGTGTGAAGCGCTCGCGGCTCCAGTCGCACGAGGCGCCCAGGCGGCGCAGTTGGTCGTAGATGATGCTGCCGTACTTCTGCTTCCACTCCCAGGTACGGGCCACAAAGGCCTCGCGCCCCAGTTCTTCGCGTGTCACTTCTTCGGTGCGCAGCAGTTCCTTTTCCACCACCAACTGCGTGGCGATGCCGGCGTGGTCCGAGCCGGGCACCCACAGCGCCGAGTCGCCCTGCATGCGGTGGTAGCGGATCATCAGGTCTTCGGCCGCCACGAACATGGCGTGGCCCAGATGCAGTTCGCCCGTGACGTTGGGCGGCGGGATGGCGATGGTGAAGGCCGGCACGCCGGGGTCGAAACCGGGGCGGGCAGGGTCGTTGCTGGGCTTGAACCAGCCGTTCTCCTCCCACCAGGCATACAGGCGCTCTTCGGTGGCTTTGAAGTCGTAGGTCTTGGGCAGCGGGGCGTCAGTCATGGCGCAATGTCCTTAGGAAGCGGGCGCGAAGCTCAGGGTGATCTTCTTGAGCTCGCCGGGGTCGATCTGCTGCGGGTTGGCCGGATTGATCAACAGCAGCAGAAACAGGGCCGGGTCGGTGGTCTGGTCGATGGGCGTGGCGTTCAAGAAAGCCACGTCGCGCTCGAAGGTCGCGGCGGTCGCAGAGACGTCGGCGCGGCTCCAACGGTGGTCGTCGGGCGCCAGGTAGTAGATATAGTGTGTCAACTGCACATCCACGAATAGCGTCTGGAGTAGGTTGAGTCGATCCTCAGCAACATCCATGCCGGTACAAAGCGCTACCTCGCAGTCGGGTGTGAACACGAAGCCGGGCTGAAGCGTCTGGAAGTTCTGGTCGGTGGTGAACACATTAAGCTTGACGGCCTCGGGGACTGGCATGGTCAGCCGCAGCGTGAACGGCGCGCGGGCCAACGTGACGCTGTCGTTCGCCAGCGTCAGCACCGCGCCGTTCTGCACGATGGCGGCCTCCCAGGCCGGCGCGGGGATAGGCGCGTCAGTCGGCGGCACAGGCGGCTCTGGTTGGGTGGCGATTTCAGCCGGGGTAGGGGCCGGTGCCGGGGCGGTCGGCGTGGCCGTGCCGGCCGTGGAGCAGGCCACCGCGACGAGCGCCAAACCAAGCAGTAGCGCTGGGCGTAACGTGGGCAGTTTCATACGCGAGGGACCTCCGTCCGGTTATCAGCCGATGCAGCGCGCGGCAGACGCGCCTGCACCGCGCGGGCGATGTCGAGGAAGGCTTGCGCTTGCGCGTTGTCGGCCGGCGATGTGGCGCTCGCGTAGTCGGCCATCAGCGGGTGCGTGCGGTCAATGCTGCGCGAGATGTCGGCGGTGAGCGGGATGCGACCGAGCACCGGCACCGATTGCAGGGCTTCAGGCCGCCACTGGGTGGAGTGCTGAAAGATCTCGTGCCGCTCGCCACAGCCGGGGCAGATGAAGTAGCTCATGTTCTCGACCAAGCCCAGCACCGGCGCCCCAGCCTGCTCATACATCCGCAGCGAGCGCGCCGAGTCGAGCAGCGACAAGTCTTGCGGCGTGGTGACGATGAGGACCCCGTCGAGTTTGACGTAGTTGAGCAGGCCTTGCTGCGGCTCACCGGCGGAGGGCGGCAGGTCGATCAGCAGTACGTCCAGGTCGCCCCAGATGACGCTGCGGAGCGTTTCGACCACCACCTGTCCGGCGACCTCGGCCATAGGGTTGATAACCTGGTCTTCGGCCATAATCAGGCCCATGCTCATCAGCTTAAGGCCGTATCGTTCGAGCGGAGTGATGTAAGGCACGGCGTCGAGGCGGCGCACGGTGGGCACCCAGCCCTGGCCTTGCACGCGGCGGTGGATGCCGAGCATCAGCGGCACGTTGGGGCCGAAGATGTCGGCGTCGAAGATGCCCACGCGCGCGCCCAGGGCGTGCAGCGCCAGCGCTAGGTTGACAGTGACGGTGGTCTTGCCCACGCCGCCCTTGCCGGAGGCGACAGCCAGCGTAGCGGCGACGGTTGGGAGCGAGCGCTTGGTCGGCATGTTTTGGCACCATCCCCTTTAAACAAAAATCCCCTAACGCCATTGAGGGCGAAAGGGGCGTTGGCCGCTTCCGTGGTACCACCTCAGTTCCCGGCCGGTGGCCGGGCACTTGGTTCGCGCTAACGGGCTAACCCGCGCCGGTCTAGTAGGGGGTTCAGCCCCGTTCTCCGGCGGACTCGCGAGTGACGTTCGGCGCACACACACTGGGGGGGCTTGCAGCCGGGGCCCGCCGTCTCTATCAGCTTGCGTGCGCCTACTTTTCTCGGTCAAAGTCGGTATAAGATTGACGGTGATTATAGCACACGGCTTAGCCGGCTTTGACAGGCGTGCGCCCCAGGCGATACAATGCCCGCACAACCTTATCAGGAGAATTGGTATGCCTCGTGTGAACTCGGCGGAAGAAGTCTTCAACCTCATGCCGCAGCATTTCTTGCCGGAGCAAGCCGGTAACATGCAGGCGGTGCTGCAATTCGACCTGAGCGGCGACGGCGGCGGGCAGTGGGTGGCCGCTATCGCTGACGGCAAGCTGGACGTGACCAAGGGCACGACGCCCAACCCGAACCTCACGCTTAGCATGAGCGCCACCGACTACGTCGCCATGATCAATGGCGAGTTGAATCCGATGACGGCCTTTATGAAGGGCAAGGTTAAGGTCAAGGGTGAGACGGCCCTGTTGATGAAGATGCAGAAGCTATTTTCGTTTAGCTAAGCTCGGCGGCCGCTGGGCAGCAAAAACTAACGGGCCGGTCAACTCGGTTGACCGGCCCGTGGCTATTTAGGGAACGACCGGCGCGCCTATTCGATGGCGCGGACAATCTCGACGCCGTTGAGGTTCATGCTATAGAGGAAGATCAGGTGCAGCAGGTCGGCGTCGTGCGGCACGGCGCCGATCTGGGCCGCGACGGGCACGGGCACGTCGAAGGTGTCGGTGGTGTTCTCCGGCACGATGACGCGCTGGCGCAGTTGGTGGGCGTTGGCGCGCAGCTTGAGGTGCATGGCCAGTTGGTAGGTGCACAGGTCGGTGCAGTCGCCGACGACGATGAAGGTGTCGACCTGCGGGTGGCTGACCAGC
>JBBRZY010000528.1:0-4181 GCA_038252885.1 Anaerolineales bacterium
GGTGCGCGACCGCATCCGCGTGTACGCCCACTGGGGCATTCAGGCGCTGGACGAGGCCACGCTCGACGCGGCCCGCCAGCGGTTAGAGGTCTTGCAACCGATGGGCTACACGGCCTATAAGATGGGCCCGTGGGTCAAGTATCGCGGGCATGAGGCGCCCAAGACGATTGACCAGTTTGTGAAGGCGGCCTACATGATGCGCGAGTGGGTGGGCGACGCCGTGGACCTGGCCTTCGACTTCCATGGCAAGATGAACCCGGCGCTGGCGATTGAGATTTGCCACGAGATCAAGGGCATGCGGCCGATGTTCGTGGAGGAGCCGGTGCCGCAGGAGAATGTGGACGCGCTGAAGCTGGTGGCTGACCATGTGCCGTTCCCGATTGCGACCGGCGAACGGCTGCTCTCGCGCTGGGAGTTCCGGCAGGTGCTTGAGCAGGGCGCGGCGGCCTACATTCAGCCCGACGCGTCGCACGCGGGCGGCATGACCGAGCTGAAGAAGATCGCCAACATGGCCGAGGTGTACTATGTGCATGTCGCGCCGCACTGCGCCATCGGGCCGGTGGCGTTGGCGGCCTGCCTGCAAGTGGACGCGGTGATCCCCAACTTTCTGGCGCAGGAGCAAGTGGACCCCGGCCTGGGCTATGGCCTGCTGGAAACCGATTTCAAGGTGGTCAATGGCCACATTGAGCTGCCGACGCAGCCGGGGCTGGGCATTACCATCAACGAGGCCGAAGCGCAGCAGAACGTCCCTTACAAAGAAGAACTGGGCGGCGAGTATTACCACCCAGACGACAACAGTATCGTCGATTGGTAGACAGAGAGGCCACTATGGACGCATCCACCACTGCCCCCGCGCCGATCCGCAAGCTGCTGGTCACCGGCAGCTCGGGGCGCATTGGGTCGTATTTCATCAAGCAAAACCGCGACAAATACACGTTCCGCCTGGTTGACCGCGTGGCGTGGGACGAAGCCGCCAACGGCCCGGTGCCGGGCGAGGCCAGCGTGCAAGACCTGGCGGACATCGCGGTGTGCCGCGCGCTGTGCCAGGGCATGGACGGCGTCATCCACCTGGCGGCCGACCCGCGCCCCGACGCGCCGTTCGAGTCGTTATTACCCAACAACTTCGTGACCACCTACAACATGTTCCAGGCGGCGCACGAAGCGGGCGTCAAGCGGCTGGTCTTCGCCAGCAGCATCCACGCCATTGACGCCTACCCGGAGGATGTGCTGGTGTTCCCGGATATGGCGCCGTGGCCCCGCAACATGTATGGCGTCAGCAAGATTTACGGTGAGGTGGTGGGCAAGTACTTCGCGCTGACGTGCGGGCTGCCGACCGTCTGCCTGCGGATTGGCCCGTATATCCCGCATAACAGCCGGATCGAGTTGACGGTGCGCGACGCGAAAGCTTACACCGACCCTGATGACTTGAACCAACTGATCAACAAATGCCTGGAGTCGCGCATCCCCTACGCCATTGTGCATGCCACCTCACTGAACCGGCGCATGCGCATGGATATCACCGCTTCGATGCGCGATTTTGACTACCACCCCACGGCGGATGGGTTTGAAGTGTATAAGACCAAGGCCGACGAAGCATGAAAGCTCAACTCAAGCGCCACAACGGCACCCCGACCGTGTTCTTCGACGACGAGCCGTCATTCTTCGGCTGTCACCTGGTGGGGTATATGGTGCCAGACAACCTCCAGCAGCACCAGCCGTTTGCCAAGAAGTACGCCGAGGCGGGGATCAACATTCACTCAGTGGACAACTTCACGCACGAGTGGGTCGGCCCGCATGACGGCAGCGACAAGCCGTACGACTTCACGCTGGTAGTTCAGCGCATGAACACTTTTCTGGAGGCCAACCCTAACGCGCTGTTCCTGATGCGCATGGGCTTCGACACCAAATGGCCGCCCAGCACCTGGTTTAATGCCGCCTATCCCGACGAAGTGGAGATATTGTCCGACGGCAACCACGTGGGCAACAGCTTTGCCTCGCCCCACTGGCGCGAACACGTGAATGCCTTGCTGGTAGATTTCATCGCCCACCTGCGCGCGATCGGGCTGTACGACCGGGTGGTAGCGTTTCAGATCGGGGCCGGCTCGTCGGGCGAGTGGATCAAAGACATCGGCTGCATGCTGGAGACGACGCCCGATTACAGCCTGGCGATGCAGCGTTACTTTCAGGGTTGGCTGCGGACCAAGTATGGCCCCGAGGCCGCGCTGCAAAGCGCCTGGGCCGACCCGGCGATCACGTTCGCGACGGCGGCTGTGCCGACCAACCTGGAGCAGATGACCACCGCCACCGGGCTGTCATTCCGCGACTTTCGGCGCGAGCAAAAGGTGATTGACTTCTACGAGTGCCTGGCCGAAGTCTGCGCCGACGACCTCATCAGCTTTGCGGAGACGGTGCGGCGCGAGACCAACGGCGAAAAGCTGGTGGGCGGCTTCTTTGGCTACGTGATGGAATTGGCCTGGAACATGGCCTTTTTCGCCGGCGCGCAGACCATCTCGGAGGCCGAGGTCTCGACCATGCAGCGCAGCGGCCACCTGGGGCTGCGCAAGTTATTACGCTCGCCCGCGATTGACTTCCTGGTAAGCCCGCACGCCTACGCCTTCCGCGGCCTGGGCGGCGACGGCCTGGCGATGCAGCCGACCGAGAGCCTGCGCGCGCACGGCAAGATGTACTTCATGGAAGAAGACGCGCTGATGCACAACAACTTCGACCCCGGCGGCCGCAACCAAAGCCCGGAGAACTCGATCGCGGTCTACCAGCGCAACTTTGCTAATTGCCTGACCCACGGCCACGCGGTGACGTGGTTTGAGACCAACGAGCTGCACGAGCATGCCAGCATTGCGGACGAGCGCCAACGCTGGATGACGCGCTTTCAGGAACTGGGCAAATGGGCGCTGAAAGTGGACCGCACGCCGAGCGCCGATGTGGCGGTGTTTTTGGACGACGAGTCGTACTTCTATGAGTCTAACCGCAACAACGTGGACCTGCCGCTGATCTGGCGGCAGCGGGTGGCGAGCCTCAACCGCTTCGGCGCGCCGCACGATGTGTAGTACCTGGAAGACTTGCTGGACGGCAAGCTGCCGCCCTATAAGCTATATGTGTTCCTGAATGCCTTTCACTTGAACAACCAGCGGCGAGCGGCGCTGAAGCAGGTGCTGCGGCGCGACGGCCGCACGGCGCTGTGGCTGTACGCGCCAGGGCTGCTCAACCGCGACACGCAGGGCGGCGAGGGCGACCCGGACTATTCGGAGCAGATGACCGACCTGACCGGGCTGAAGTTTAGCAAGCCGACGGGGGCGTGGAGCCCGATGATGCACGTGACCAATTTTGCGCACCCGATCACGCAGGGGCTGCCGCAAGATTGGTTCTGGGGCAGCACCAACCCGATTGGGCCAATGTTCCACCTGGAAGACCCAGAGGCGACGGTGCTGGGCCAGATTGTGTACGTGCTGGGCCGCAACAAGCCGGGCTTTGGGATCAAGACCTTCAATGGCGACGACCCACGCGCGGCCTATACGTCGGTGTATATGGCGTCGCCGGACATCCCGGCGGCGGTGCTGCGCGGGGTGGCGCGGAACGCCGGTGTGCATTTGTACAACGAGGACGGCGATGTGCTCTACGCCACGCCGCACCTGCTGAGCGTGCACAGTGTGTCGGGCGGGCTGCGGCACTTCAAGCTGCCAAACACGGCGGAAGTGGTCTACGACCTGTTCGCTGAGAAGGTGCTGGCGCGCAACGTCGACGCCTTTGATGTGATGCTGCCGCCGGCCTCGACCGCGCTGTACTTCACGGGGCCGGCAGGGTTGCTGGAGGCGTCGTTGGCCGGGTAGGGCCGTTGGGAAGGCGCTAACAAACCAACAGGCGGGGCCGTCATTCGCTGACGACCCCGCCTGTTTTGCGTTTAGGGATGGCTTGGCGGTGGGCCTAGTCGCCGGCGTGCGGGTTGCGATAGGCGATGACGACTTCGAGGCCCATCTGCTGGAACTGCTCGACCACTTCGGGCTGCACGCCCTGGTCGGTGACGATGACATGGACTGACGCGAGCGGGGCCACGTCGAACAGCGAAGCCTGGCCCAACTTGCTCGAGTCGGCTACGACAATCACCTGGCGGGCGGCCTTGATCATGGTCTGCTTGAGAATGATGCGGCGCGAGTCGGTGTCGGTCA
>JBBRZY010000529.1:0-4180 GCA_038252885.1 Anaerolineales bacterium
AGCCTGCTGGCCCACGACGAAGTCGCCGCCCTAACGCGCCGCGCCGACCGCCTGCTTGCCAGCCGCACCTTCCCCGAACCCGGCAACGGCCGCAACTACCCCTGGCCGCCGCTCTAGCTCGGTGGCAGCGGGGCCGCGCAAGTTCCACCGGAATGGGGAGAATAAGGGGCCAAAAGGGACTGAGCCTCTGCGTCAGAGGCTGCGTGGCCTCTGCAGCCCTTTGTGCGCTTTATTCCCTTTAGACCCCCTGACCTTCACACCGTTCATCTCACGCCGCTGCCGCGTTGAACCTCGCCGCCCCGCAGCAGGTATAATCCCCGCATGGCGTCTGCGGCGTACCCCGACCTGGCCCTCTCACTGGCCCGCACCTTCGGCTTCCGTCTGGAAGACCTAGACGCCAACCGCGCCGGGCGTCTCGCGCCCCGCCAACTGCTCGGCCTGCTGCTGGCCGAAGCCGCCTTTGCGGCGCTAACCATCCTCTTTCCGCTGGGCTTCCTGGTCAACCTGCTCACCGTGCGCCGCGCCGACAGCACCGGCCTGTGGATCGTGTTCCTATTCGTCGGCCTGCCGCTGCTGGTCGTGGGCGTGCTAACCCTCTGGCAAGCCCGCCCCCTCTTGGCAGACGTGGTCAGCGGGCGCGTGACGCCGCACGTGGGCCAGGCCTACAAAATCACCCACACCCGCGTCATCCGCGGCCGCACCGACCAGCACTACACAGTCCAGTTCGGCGAGCAGACCTTCGCGATCCCCAAAACCGCCTACGAGTCGCTGCCGCCCGGCCGCGTCTTCCGCGCCTATGCCTTACCCCGCAGCGGCCAGCTCATCAGCCTCGAGCCGATCGGGTAAGGTAGCCCTCTCCGCTCCCTGTGCTATCATCGGGCCTCATTCAGAAGGAGACCCGCACATGACCCACTACAACCTCGTCTTTCTGGGCTTCGGCAACGTCGGCCGCGCCCTGGTGCAGTTGCTCGACAGCAAGCGCGCCGAACTGCGCGACAGCTACGGCCTCGAGTTCACCTTCACCGGCCTGGCCTCGCGCCGCATCGGCTGGCACGCCAACCCGGGCGGCTACTCCGCCGCCGAGCTGCTGCACGGCGACCTGGGCACGCTCATCGGGAAGTCACAAAAGCCCTTCACCGACCTCGGCGCGCTCACCGAGTGGCTCACGGCCAGCCAGGCCACCGTCATGTTCGAGAACACCTCCATGAACCCGCACACCGGGCAGCCCGCCATCGACTACCTCCGCACCGCGCTCGCAGCCGGCGTCCACGCCGTCACCGCCAATAAAGGCCCGGTCGTCCACGCCTACCACACTCTGCGCGACCTGGCCGCCAGCAAGGGCGTGCGCTTCCTGCACGAGGCGGCCGTCATGGGCGGCGCGCCGATCTTCTCGCTCTTTCGCGAGGCCATGCCGGCCGCGCAACTCACCCGGCTGCGCGGCATCCTCAACTCCACCACCAATTTGATGTTGACCGAGATGGAGAACGGCGCCACCTTCGACCAGGCGGTCAAGAAGGCCCAAGACATGGGCATCGCCGAAACCGACCCCAGCTTCGACGTGGACGGCTGGGATGCCACCGTCAAGGTCAGCGCCCTGGCGACCGTGCTGATGGATTACCCGCTCAAGCCCGCCGACATTCAGCGCGAAGGCATACGCGGGCTGACCGGCGAAATGCTCGCCACCGCTCGCATGATGGGCCGCCCGTACAAGCTCGTCTGCCAGGCCGAGCGCCGCGCCGATGGCACGGTCGTCGGCAGCGTGCGCCCCGAACAAGTGCCGCTCGACGACCCGCTGGCCCGCTGCGACGGCGCCACCTCCATCATCGCCTTCCAGATGGATGTGATCCACCTTCTGACGTTGAGCGAGCTGCACCCCGACGCCTTCACCACCGCCTACGGCCCGCTGGCCGACTTCATCACCATCGCGCGCGGCGCACCCCGCCCCGCCTAATCACCCGGCCGAGCGTTACTTCCGAGACTGAACGGTCACGACCGCGCGACCGACGCGCCCCGCCACTCGTGCGGAGGGTAAATTGACCGAGTTCGCCAACCCGGCCCAGCCGTCGGCCCTGGCCCTCTTTCGCAACCGCAGCTTCGCCCTCATGTGGATCGCCCAATTAATGGCGCAGTTGGGCGTGGCCATGACCACCCTGGCCGCCGCACTCTACATCTATCGCGTCACCGCCTCCGCGCTGGCGGTGGGCCTGATGATCATGGCCGCCTCCGCGCCCAGCTTGCTGGTCGGCCTGCTGGCCGGCGTGGTTGTCGACCGGCAAGATCGCCGGCGCCTCATGGTCGCCGCCAACCTGGTGCGGGCCGGCCTGATGCTGGCCATTCCGCTGCTGCTGCCGGCCGGCGTGCTCTGGCTCTACGCGCTGGTGGCGCTCAGCGCCGCCGTCGACCAGTTTTACAAACCCGCCCATGCCAGCCTGCTGGCCGATGTGGCGTCGGAAGCCGAGTTCAACGCCGCCAACGCCTTCATGAGCGCCAGCCTGTTCAGTGCCATGGCGCTGGGGACGTTCGCGGCCGGCAGTCTGGCAGCCCTGGCCCGGCTGGAATGGGCGTTCGTCTTTAACGCGCTGACGTTTCTGATCGCGGCCGGCCTGTTGGCGCGCCTGCGCCGCGTCGCCCCACCCCCGGCCGAACCCAGCACCCTGCGCAGTGTGTTCGGCAATCTGCTGGCCGGTTTCCAAGTCATCACCGGCACGCAAGCGTTGCGCTCTCTGTTCTTCATCTTTTGCCTGGTGGCGCTGGTGTTTGGGCTGATCTGGGCCATTCACCTGCCCTTCTCGGTCCAGGCCTTAGGCGCGACCGAATTTGACTACGGGCTGCTGGAAAGCCTGTACCCCATTGGTTTGGTGGCCGGCAGCCTGGCCATGGTGCGGCTAGGCGACCGGCTGAGCGCCGGGCAATGGATCGCACTCAGCATCCTCGGCGCCGGCCTAACCGCGCTGGCCTTCGGCCTGAGCCGCAGCGTGCCGCCGGCCCTGGTCATTACCCTGCTCGACGGCCTGGTTTATGCGCCGGCCGTGGTGGCCCAAGCGCTGGTCATTCAGCGCCACACCCCGCGCGCGGCGCGCGGGCGCGTGTTCAGCGCCTTCTTCGTGCTGACCGACGGCCTCTTTCTGGCGGGGCTGGCCGCCGGGGGCCTGGCCGATGTGCTGGACGTGCGCCTGCTCTACGTGGCCTGTGGGCTGGCCGCGCTGCTCATCGGCCTCGCCGCGCTGGCGCTGCCCGGCCTGGGCCGGCCGGCCGCCGAGTGGCGCCGCGCGCTGCAATTACTGCGCACCGCGCCTCAGGCCCCCCGACTGGGGTTGGGGTTAGGCCGCCTCGTGCTGCCCGGCGACTTCGCGCGCCTGACCGCCCTGCTGCCGGGCCTGACCCAGTTGACGCCCGACCACCGGCAGCGCCTGATCGCCGCCATGTCGCTCCACGCGGTGCCGGCCGGCACCGCCGTGATTCGGAGCGGCGACGCCGGCGACCGGGCCTTTTTCATCTTGGACGGGGAAGTGGTGGCCGGGCGTGCAGAGGCCGAGGGCTATCGCACCTTGGCCGTGCTGCGCCAGGGTGACTTCTTTGGGGAGATCGCCGCGCTCACCGGCCGTCGCCGCACCGCCGACGTAATCGCCGCGCAAACGACCACGCTGGTGCGCGTGCCGGCCGACGCGCTGCAAGAACTCTTGCGGCTGCCGGCGCTGCATAGCCTGGTTCACAGCCGCATGCGCGAACGCCTCCTCCATTCCAACCTGCTCGACGTCATCCCGGCCGGCCAACTCGATCAGCGGGCGCTGCGCACCCCGGCCGCCGCGCCGGCCCCAGAATAGGAAGAGGCACCGCCGCCGCTGTTGATTATCTGACTATAATATCGGGACGTAACGCTAGGCGAGGTTTGAAACCGAAACCCACACCGTGCTCTGGCAGGCGAACCCCTATTCGTTCATCTTGTTCGTATCCACCGGCGTCGCCCTGGTGGTGGCGGTCATTGCCTGGAACCGCCGCCGCGCGCCGGGGGCGACCGCCCTGACGGTGCTCGTTTTGGCGGGGGCGGTCTGGTGCGGCGGCTACGGCCTCTACTGGGCTTTGGCCCAGGGCCCAGCCCAACTGCTGGCACTGAACGCCACCACGCTCGGCGCCGCCCTGGTGCCGCCCGCCTTTTTGGTGTTCATGCTCGACGTGACCG
>JBBRZY010000530.1:0-4171 GCA_038252885.1 Anaerolineales bacterium
AGGGTCTGCCAGATCAGCCAGTCCAGCCCCACGCCCCAGGCCAGCCCTGCCCCGGTGAGCACCAGCCGGACGACCAGGGCGATGAGCAGCGCCACGGGGGTCGGGTAATAGCGGGCCAGCAGCCAGGTGAGCGCGAACTCGCGCAGGAAGCCCAGGCCGCCCAGCGTGTAGCTGCTGAGATAAGACACGACGCCCGACAAGGCCCACACGCGCCACAGGTCGGGCAGCGGCAGCGGCGCGACGGTGCTGAAGGCCTGGATCGTCCACAAGAAGAACGGGCCGGCCAGCACCCAGGTGAGCGTGTACAGGCTCAGCCACAGCGCCACATCGCGGCGGCGCACGCCAGGCTGCACCGGGCCGCCGCTCATCCACGCCAGGTTGAGCCAAGTTGGCCGCCAGAGCACCGCTGCCACCGGGACGAGCAGCAGCAGATAGAGCCAGGTGAGCGGGCGCTGCGGGTCTACTGCCAGTACACCATAAAAGACCGCGCCCGTCCACAGGTGTAAGAGGGTTTCGAGCGCCGTCATGGCCAGGGCCGCGCGCCGCCCGAGGCCCGGCCGGGCGTAGCCCTGCACGCGGCTGGCCAGAAACCAGGCCGGCGTGGGCAGAAAGCGCGCCAGGCTGGTGTTGGCGTAACGCAGCGCATTGTAACGCCAGCCGGCGGGTCCGCCCAAGCGCGCGACGATGCTGCGCCAGGCGATGATGAAGAGCACGAAGTTGAGGCCGTAGAGCAGCAGCGCGCCGGCCAGGTGCGGAGGGCTGAAGGTGATCTCTTCGGTGAGCACCTGGCGCATGTCTTTCCAAAAGAACCAGACCACAAACGCCAGCAGCCCGGCGGTGAGGCTGAGGTTGAGCGCCAGCCGCAGCCGGGGGTGGGCCTGCCAAAAGCGCTGCAGCGCCTGAAGCCGCTCCCAGGCGAGGGCTAGGCGGTTTTGCGGCATGTGACCGTCATCCCAGAGCCTAAGCGCAGTTGATCAATGACCAGGAAGTAGGGCAAGCACAGCGCGCGCAGGGGCAGCGACATGACCGCGGCTTCGAGCCATTGGCGCAGGCGGGCGTTCTTCATTTTCGCCCGCAGCCAAAAGCGGACGCTCGACATGGCCCACGAGTGACTGCCATACAGGTTACGAAAGTCCACGGTGGTGAAGCCAGCCTGGGTGGTGAACGCCTGCAAGGTCCGGCGCGAGAACACATACAGGTGGCGGGGCAACTCGTAGCCGATCCAATACGCGCCGAACAGGCGGGCATCGAGGCTGTCGAGGTTGGGGGTGTTGATGACGAGCAGCCCACCGGGGCGCAGCAGACGGGCCACCTCGGCCAGCGTGGCGGCCGGGTCGGGCACATGCTCGATCACGTCCCACAGGGTCACGGCGTCGAAGCTGCCGGCGGCGAAACCGGCCGCGGCGAGCGTGCCGGTGCGCACGTCGAGCTGCAACTGCTCGCGGGCATAGCGCGCGGCCGAGTCGTTCAGCTCGACGCCGCTGACTTGCCAGCCGGGGTAGCGGCGCATGGCCCACAAAAAGTCGCCGGTGGCGCAGCCCACATCGAGCAGCCGGCCCCGCGGCACAAAGCGCAGAACGGCGCGGCAGCGTTTGCGCAGGCCGTACTCGCGGTCGAGGCGCGCCAGGCGCGACGGCACGGCGCTGACGGCTACGGTGTATTGGTCATAGTCATCGCGATACAACTCGCCGAGCTGCGCCACGGGCGGGCGCGGGTTGAGGTAGACCAGGCCGCACGTTTGGCAGCGGACCAATTGAAATTGGCCGGCGAGGAAGAGGTTGAGGTCGCCGCGCGTAAGGTACGGCACCCACGCTTCGCCGCCGCACAAGCCACACTGAACCGGTTCGAGTTGCATGCGACCGCTCCCTGCCCTATTGCCCGGAGAGCGTGTGCAACTGCGAGGGGTTTTTTAGGTGCGCCCGCAGCCCGTGCCACAGCCCGCCCAGGTACAGCCCAATGCGGCCGAACTGGCGCTTGGCGCTCTCACGCAGGACAAACCAGGCTGAGAACACCAGCAGCGCCCACAGGTTAATGTGCCGGCCGTAGAAGCGCACGCTGCTCTCGCCGAACACGCGCCACCAGCGCGCCGGCTTCTCGCTCTTTTGGGTGCTGATGGAGACCATGTGCCACAGTTTGGCGGTCGGCACGAAGAGGATGCGGTAGCCGGCGGCGCGCAGGCGGGCCGAGAAGTCCCAGTCGTCGTAGTAAAAGAAGTAGCCGGTGTCGAACAGGCCGGCCCGCTCTAGCGCGGCGCGACGGATGAGCAGGAAACAACTGGGGGCGAAGTCGATGGCGCGCGGCACGTCGAACTGCGGGCCGTCGGGCACGTCGAGGATCATTTTGACTTCGGGCGGGAAGGCCCGCCAGGACGCGCCGGGGCACCACAGCCGCGTGCGGTCGCCGAAGTAATGGTAAATCTTGGGCATGGCCATGCCGGCGGCGGGGTCGGCTTCGAGGGCGGCCACCAGGTTGCCGATTAAGGCGGGGTCGGTCTCCAGGTCGTTGTTGGCGACGATGGCGTAGTCGGCGGCGTGGGCCAGGGCGTGCTTGAGGCCCAGGTTGTAGCCGCCGCTGATGCCGACGTTGGTGGGCGACTCGAGCACTGCCACGCTGGGGAAGCGCGCGCGCACGGCGGCGGGCGTGCCGTCGGTGGAGGCATTGTCGACTACGACAAACTGGGCGTTGGCGTAGGTGGTTTGCAGCAGCGACGTGAGCGTGGTCAGGGTCTCGTCGAGATGGTTCCAGGCGAGGATGATGATGAAGACCAGCGGACGGTTATTCATAAATTAGTGGGGCGGCCGAGGGATTTTACCATAGCGGGCAGCTTAGGGCGGGCTACGCGTTGGATGAGGTTGTATCGTGCGCCAGTGAAGTTGTAATCGCCGTCATTGTCGTCACGCGCGCCAGCGAAGTTGTAATCGCCGTCATCGCCGTCATTGTCGTCACGCGCGCCAGCGAAGTTGTAATCGCCGTCATCGCCGTCATTGTCGTCACGCGCGCCAGCGAAGTTGTAATCGCCGTCATCGCCGTCACGAACGTCACCAGCGGTAACGAGTGCGAGGCGTGGAAAGGGGCGGGCAGGGCAAAGCTCGACAGGCGGCGGTCTGCCGCAGGCCGGAAGGGCAAACGGTCAAAGCGGAACGGGCGCAAATTCGCAAGTTCAGACTGAGTACGCATGAAAACATTGTGCCAAGTAATTGTTCTACTTGGAATGACCAGTTGGGTTAGATTTTGCTAACCACCCATCAGCGGAGGTGTCTTACAACGGGTGGCCGATGGTGGGCTTGGCGCGTATGGCGAAGGCCCGACCGGCGCGGGCTGAGAAGGCAGGGCACTACGCGCTGCCCCGGCGCACGCGCACAAACAGGTGGCCACCGTCGCCGAGGGGCCAGCGCCGGTCGAGGGCATAGCACCAACCGGACAGCAGGCGCGCCAGCGGCGACGAGACGGAGTCGATGACGCGCAGCAACGCGAACACCAGCCGGAAGACCGGCTCGTTCCAATACATGATGTCGAGCGCGCAGCCGGGGGGCAAGCGCTGCTGCAGGTCGGCCACGGTGTAGCCGTTGCGCACATGCCCAAAGGCGCGGGCGGCGCGGGCGGTGAGCGCATTCGGAAAGATGCGCCACTTGACGGCCGGGGTGCTGATCCACAGCGTGCCGCCGGGGGCCAGCGCCCGCATGGCTTCGGCCAGCACGGCGCGGTCGTCGCTCACGTGCTCGATCAGGTCGAAGGCGGTGACGGTCTGAAACTGGCCGCCGGCCACCGGCAGCCGGGTGGCGTCGCTGCGGGCCAGGCGCACGGCCGGGTCGGGGCAGCGCGGGTTTAGGTCCACCGCCACGCGCAGGCCGGCGCGCAGGCGGGCCGTGATCTCGCCGTCGTCGCAGCCAATGTCGAGCAGGCGGTCGGTGGGCGCGACCTTGAGCCAGTCGCGGAGGATGAGCCAGCGGTAGTAGCTGGCAAAGTGCAGCCGGCCGGGGCCACGCGCGTCAGCCAGCATAGAGCGCCTCGAAGGCGGGGGCCAGACGATCCCAGCGATAAGGTTCAGCGGCCTGGCGGGCCAGCGCGGCGTGCGGCTCGCGGTCGCCGGTCTGGGTGAGCACGGCCAACAGCCCTTCGGCCAGGGCGGCGGCACTGCCGGGGGCCACTAAGCGCCCCACCCGACCGCCGG
>JBBRZY010000531.1:0-4168 GCA_038252885.1 Anaerolineales bacterium
ACCCGCTCACTCCGGCGGGGTCTGGCCAGGCTCGCCTAAATTCTTCTCCAGGTCGATGGCCCAATCCTCGACCCCATCATAAACGCCATCTACGTAGGCAGGCCCGCCGTCGTGGCGATAGTCGAGTTTCTCATACAGCCGCCGGGCCACATTCGCCCGGTCGGGGCTGGCGGCCAAACCGATCTGGCCATGCCCTCTCTGTGCGGCCCGGAGCTCGCAGGCCTGCAGCAGCGCGGTGGCGTGGCCGTGGCCGCGTTCCCGCTCGACCGTGTAAAGGTCTTCGATATCGGGATAGTCTGGGTGGGTGGTTTTGCCGTAGTATTTCAAGAAGACAAAACTCACCAGCCGGCCGTGGTCTTCCACGACCAAAAATTCCGCCCGACCCTGGTGTTGCTCCTCCAGCCGCTGCGCCACAATCCGCCCATCGGCCAAGTAGGGCCGGAGCGCCTGCAGTTCAGCCGCATCGGCCGGCAACGCGTTTCTGACCATCAGGCCCCCAATAACTGCGCGCGCTTACGCCAAGCGATAGAAGCTCTGGGCGTTGTCGTGGAACAACTGATGCAGTTCCGCGTCGGAGCAGCCGCTGACGGCGTTGGCCAGCGTCTCGACCCAGCGCGGATACTCGGCCGCCAGAAACGCCACCGGCCAGTCGCCGCCGTACATCACGCGCCCAAAGCCAAAGCAGTCAATCACGTGGTCAATGTAAGGCTGCAAGTCGGCCGGGGTCCAGTGGGCGTGATCGGCCTCGGTCACCACGCCCGAAAGCTTGCACCACACGTTGGGGAAGGCGGCCAACTGCCGCAGCTCCTGCTGCCACGGCTCGAGCACATGCTGCTTGATGTCGGGCTTGCCAATGTGATTGAGAATGAAGGTCGTGTTTGGGCATTGCGCCACGAGCTTGAGCGTGTTCGCCAGCTGCGTGTGATTAATGCAGATTTCGAAATGGAAGCCGTACTCGGGCAAAATCTGCACGCCGGTCACAAAGTCGGGCCGCAGACAAAAGGCCTGGTCCGGCTCGAATTGGATGATGCGGCGAATGCCTTTGATGAGCGGGTTGGCAGCCAGTTGTGCCAACGCCGGCCGGGCGGCGTCGCCCTGTTCCAGCGGCGCCCACGGCACAATGCCGGTCAGGCGCGGGTCGATCTGCGCCTGGGCCGTCACCCACTGGGCCTCATCGATGAACTGGGCGAAGTCACACTCCGCTTGCAGGAACACCATTTGCTCGACCGCCACCGGCCCACACGCCTGCCGGAAATCGTTCACGTCATAGCGCCGATTGAGCAGCGGGCTCGAGGCGAGCCAGGGGTAGCGCAGGAGGGCCGGGTCCCACACGTGCAGGTGGGTGTCGATGATGGGGAAATTTAGCATTGTGTCTGCCTTTACCGAGAACCAGCCAAGACCGTGGTCTGGCCCAGGCCTTCGGGGCCCATGCCCATATAGCCGCCGTCCACCGCCAGGTCGGTGCCGGTCACAAACGAGGCGTCGTCGCTGAGCAGGAACAGCACCGGCCGCGCCACTTCCACCGGGTCGCCGCAGCGCCGCAGCATATGATACTCGCCCCAGATCGGCTCCCACTTCTCGCGGCCGCCGCCGCCCTGGTCGGCCGCCTTCTGCACTTCATTCGTCCAGATCCAGCCGGGGCTGACGCTGTTGACGCGGATGTGAAAGGGGGCCAGGTCAAACGCCATGCACTTGGTCAAGGTGTGCACTGCGCCCTTGGCGGCGTTATAGGTCCAGCGGTTGGGCTGCGCGATGAAGGCTGAGATGCTCGACACGTTGACGATGGCGCCGCCGCCCTGCCGCTTCATCGGCTCGGCCACCTGCTGGGCCATGCTGGCGTAGGCCATCGGCCCCACCGCCATCATCCGTTCCCAATCGGCCCGGGTGCCATCTAGCCCCTTGGCGATGAACGAAAAGGCATTGTTGACCAGGTAGTCTACCCGGCCCCAGCGCGCCACGGCCTGGGCCACCACGGCCGCGCCCACCGCCTCGTCGGCGATGTCGCCCGCGCAGAACAGCGCCTCGCCGCCCTCGGCCTGTAACTGCTCGGCGAAGGCCGCGCCGGCCGGGCTGAGATCGGCCAGGGCCAGCGCCGCACCCTCGCGCGCCAACTCGTGGGCCACGGCGCGCCCGATGCCGGCCGCGCCCCCGGTGACGACCGCGACCTTTCCGCTGAAACGGCCGCGCTTAGATTGTGGCTCCATAGGTTTACCCTTCCGTTGAGTGTGTGAGTGAGCGGGCGGCGCTCAGGGGGCCGGCCCAGCGCCGGGCGGATTTTCGAACTCGTTGTGGTAGATGGTGATCCACTTGGCCAATTCTTCGCGCTCGGCGGCGGTCCGGCCGGCTTCCTTTTTGTGTTTAAGTTTTTCCATGCGCCGGTTAACATCTTGTTGAACGGCTTCGGGATCGAACACCCCTTCAAAGCGAAATTCAGTGCCGGGGGCCACGGCCACCACGGTGCCAAAGTTGAGGAGCAGGCCGAGCAGCCCCGGCTTCTCGTATTTCAGACTATTGATATTGCCTAACGGGGCCGACTTCTTGCTCTCCGCGCCGAGCGGTTTGCGGGCGATGTCGAAGATCTGGTCCTCGGTGATCTCGTAAATATCATTCTGCCAGTCCACAAACACATAGAGCCACCAACCCGCTAAGGGGATAAAGGCTACCAGGGTCACGAGCAGGACAGCGGTGGCCGGGAGGACGGCGGGCAGCAGTCCGCCGAGCTCGGCCGCCGCCAATGTCAGCACGAGCACGAGGCCGAGGGCCGGTTTCCAGATGCCCTGCACGAGCAAGTACCAATGCTTGCGATAGATGACGCTGTTGCCTTCCTCGTAGCGGACGCGGAAGGAGAACATGCGCGCCAACTGCTCGCTGAACGAAGGCTGGGGCGGTTTCGGTTTGGGGGGCGGTTTGCTGGGCAGCCGCACCGGCTCGAAGCCGCGCGTCAGCCGGTTGCGCAGGGTGGCGCGGATTTCGTCCAGGTGCGTGTCCTGCGCGCGGTTCAGAGTGCGCTCCCAATGCTGCTTGATGGCCGCCTCCAGGGTGCTGGGGCTAGTCATGGCCTTCATCGTGATTGGGCCGGAAAACGTCCGCACAATCACATCGCCCATATTGAATTGGCGCTGCAAGATGGAATCGGTTTGCACGTCAATTGAAATAATTGAGTTGAGGGGCGCTTCTTGGCGGCTGTCGTAGATGCCGATGATCTTTTCCAAATAGACGATCCGCCGGTTGGTGACAATATAGTAGTCGTTGCCCCAGTCGATCCAGCTCCAAACCATCCAGGCCGCCAGGGGCAGTTCCAGCGCCGTGCCGGCCCAGGCGATCCACAATTGGTTGTTGAGCACCGCCAGCCACACGGCGGCCAGCGCCAGCACCAGGGCGAGGATGATGGGGATCGCCAGCGCTTGGATGAGCAGCAGCCGGTGCTTGCGGGCAATCAGATAGACGACTTCATCCGGCTCGAGCCATTTGAATGGATGGCTCCGATAGAGCGCCTGGCTCTCGGTGGAGAGGGCCAGGTTCGGCTTCATCTGCGGGAACTTGTGCAGCAGCCGCTCGAAAGCCACATGGGTGAGCCGCAGCAGTTCGACCGGGGCCGGGCCGGTCTCGATGGTGGCCGAGCGCTTGCGGCCATACAGCAGCGAGCGCTCGCCGAAGAAGTCGCCGGGGACGAGCGTGGCGACCTGCTTGACCGTGCGGCCCACCTGCCGCCGGACGCGCACCGCCCCGTGATGGATAATGTAGAAGTTGTCGCCCTCGTCGCCTTCGCTGAAGACGATGGTCTCGGGCGCAACGGTCTCGACCTCCAGTTCCTTGGCGAATTCCAGGATCTGGTCGTCCGTCAGGCCCCTAAAGATGAAGATGGGCTTGAGCCACCCGAGCACCGCTTCGGGATTGTCCATGGCTGCGATTCTAGCATGGCCTGTGCGCAGGGCAAATAGAGGCGGAGGTCAGAAGTCGGAGGGCGGAGGGCTTGGGTGACCGCAAGCGGCTGGGGGTGGGATGAGGGTTGGTCTTAGGCGCGCGAGCCAAGGGAGCGGGCGAGGCGCGTGGGAGGTGACTGATATGGGCAGCCCTCCGACCTCTGACCTCCCGATTTGCGCCAACTCGCTTAGAGCCTGTCTGAAAAGTCAGATCAATGAGCCAAACGTTTGACCATCAGGCGGAT
>JBBRZY010000532.1:0-4161 GCA_038252885.1 Anaerolineales bacterium
CAGATGGAAATCCCGCTCGCTGGGGCCACCGCGGCCGTACTGGGCGCCAACGGGGCCGTGGGCGCGGCCGCGGCCGAACTGCTCGCCCCCGATGTCGGCAAACTCTGGCTGATCGGGCGCCGGGCCGACCCGCTGCTGGCCCTGCGTGACCGGCTGCGCGCCACAACCAGCGCCCAGGTCGAGATCGCCACGAGCGCAGCGCTGTCCAGCGCGCTGGCCGAGGCCGACCTGATTCTGACAGTCACCAGCGCGCTCGATACCATCATCGAGGCCCGCCACCTGCGCCCCGGCGCGGTGGTGTGCGATGTGGCCCGCCCGCGCGACGTGTCGGCCCGCGTGGCCGCCGAACGCGACGACGTGCTGGTGATCGACGGGGGCATGGTGCAGGTGCCGGGCACAGGGGCCAATTTCAACTTCAACTTTGGCTTCCCGCCCGACAAGGTCTACGCCTGCATGGCCGAAACCATGACCCTGGCGCTCGAAGGCCGCTTCGAAAGCTTCACCTTAGGCCGGCAGATAACGGTGGCACAAGTGCGCGAGATCGCAGCGATGGCGACCAAACACGGTTTCAAACTTAGCGGCTTTCGCTCCTTTGAGCGCGCCGTCACCGCCGCCGACCTGGCGCGCGTGGCCGAGCGCGCCCGCGCCGCGCGCCGCGCCCGGAGGCCCGCATGACCGGCCGCCTGCGCCTCGGCAAACGCGTCATCCTGGTGATTGAGGATGACCCCGACACCGGCAACCTGCTGCGCATGTACTTCACCGGGCTGGATTACGAGATCGAGGTGGCCGGGCGCGGCCAGCAAGGCATTGAGCTGGCCCAGAGCCGCTTCCCCGACCTGGTGCTGCTCGACGTCAATCTGCCCGACATCAACGGCAATGTGGTGTGTGAAACACTGCGCACCTCCCCGCGCACCAGCCACATTCCCATCATCATGCTGAGCGAGCGCATCGCCCTCAGCGACCGCGTGGCCGGCCTGGGCGCGGGCGCGCAGGACTACGTGACCAAACCTTTCGACCTGGAAGAGCTGCGGCTGCGGGTGCAGAACCTCATCGCCCGCTCGATGCGCGACAACCTGGTCGACCCGCGCACCCACCTGCCCACCGGCGCGTGGATTGAGGACCAGGTGCGGCGCGCGACCGACCGGCCCGGCTGGCACGTGCTCGAAGCGCATATCGACTCGTTCCAGCCTTTTCTCGACCAAAACGGCTTCGTGGCCGGCGACGACGTGCTCAAGTTCACCGCCCACCTGCTGCGCGCGGTCACCGACCAGCACGGCACCGCCGAAGACTTCATCGGCCACGCCGCGCACGACACATTCTTAATCTTGACCGGGTCCGCCGACGCAGCGGCACTGACCGCTCACCTGCAGGCCCGTTTCAATGACGAAGTGCAGTCGCACTACAGTTTTATGGACCGTGAGCAGGGGCATATCCTGATCCGCGACCGGGAGGGGCAAATGACGCCCGTTCCGCTAATGACTTTACAGGTACGCATCAAAGACTGACGCGTACGCGGCCGGCGGCGGCCGAAGTGGATGGAGGCATCGCATGAGCAAAGGCAGAATTCTCGTTGTGGAAGATGATTTCGATATCTCGAATATGCTCCGGATTTATTTCACCGGGCAGGGTTTCGAGGTCAGTGTGGCCCCGCGCGGCGGCGACGCCCTGGCCATGACGCGCCAGAGCCTGCCGCACCTGATCGTGCTCGACATCATGCTGCCCGACATGGACGGCTATGCCGTCTGTAAGCAGTTGCGCACCACCACGCGCACCAGCCACATCCCCATCATCTTCCTCACCCAGCGCGACGAGCGCAGTGACAAGATCGCCGGGCTGGAGTTGGGCGCCGACGACTACATCACCAAGCCCTTCGACATCGAAGAGCTCAAGCTGCGCGTCGTCAACGCCATCAGCCGCCAGGAGCGCGAAAGCCAGACCGACCCGCGCACCGGCCTGCCCTCCGGCCGCCTGATCGAAGACCACCTGCGCCGCATCATCCGCACCCAGGGCTGGTCGCTGCTCGATTGCCGCTTGGGCTACTTCGAGCGCTTCAAGGACGTCTACGGCTTCATCGCCGGCGACGAGGTGCTGCGCTTCACCTCCATCCTGCTGGGCGAAGTGGTGGATGAGGCCGGCACCGCCAACGACTTCATCGGCCACCCGGGCGGCGACAACTTTGTGGTCGTCACTACCACCGCCGCCGGCGCGCGCATCCGCGACCGCCTCAAGGCCCGCTTCAACGAAGAAGTGCTCACCCACTACAACTTTGTCGACCGCGAGCGCGGCTACATCACTGCCAAGGGCACCGACGGCCAGGAGATGCAGGTGCCGCTGATGAACATTGCCATCGGCCTGGTCACCTCCGAAACGCGCGGCTTCTCCGACATCCGCGAGATCACCGAGCTGGCCGCCGAGGCCCGCCGGCAAGACACGGTCGCCGTCTAGGCCGGGCCGCCCCCGGTCACAAGCCCAATGAAACGCGAGGCATGGGACTAACCGGCGATCTCCCGCTGGCCCTGGCCGTTCTGGTCGTGGCCGCTGCGCTGCTGGGCGTGGTGGGCCTGTTTCTGCGTTGGTACAACCGGCACGCCCTGCGCCCCGTCGAGCACCTGCCCCAGCCGTTCACCTTGGCCGCCGACGCGGCCGGCGAGGCCGGCGTGGTGGTGGCCGAGCGCGACGGCAAGGTCGAGTACGCCAACGCCCGCGCCCGCCTGCTCTTCGGTCTGAACGGCGAGACCCCCACACTGGGCCGCCTGCTGCGCAACGCCCAACCCGCCGACAACTTGCTCGAGCTCTTCGCCGCCGAGGGCCAAACGCAAGTGAGCGTGGGCGACCAGCCGCTCGAAGCCACCTCGCACCGCGTGGGCCTGCCGGGTGGCGGCGAGCGCTTTGTGGTGCTGCTGCGCCCGACGGGCGGCCACGCCCTCGGCGGCGCGGCCGGCGACGAGCCTAACGTGCAGGCTTTGCGCGTGGTGGCCGACATCAACCACGCCCTCAGCGCCAGCCTCGACCCCGCCGAAACCTACGCGGCTGTGCTTTCCAACCTCAGCCGCGCCTTTCGCTTTAGCCTGGCCGAGCTCAACCTGTGGGACGCCACCACGCAGGTGCTGCGCCCCGTGCACCACAGCGGCGACCGCGACTATATGCGCGACCTGGCACTGGTGGGCAACTTCTACGCTCCCGGTGAAGGCTACTCTGGCTGGATCGCCACCCACCGCCAGCCGCTGCTGGTGGCCGACGTGGCCGCCTACGAGCCCGTGCGCCCCAAGCTGTTCGGCGTAGATTTCCCCTTTCGCTCCTACCTGGGCGTGCCGCTGCTCGCGGGCGACGACTTCGTGGGCACGCTGGAGCTTGCCAGCTACCAGCCCGGCGCGTTCGATACCAACGATCAACTCTTCCTTAGCCTGATCGCCGAGCAAGCCGCCACCGCCATCCGCCACGCCCAGCGCTACAGCGAACAGCACCGCCGCCTGACCGAACTGTCTGGCCTGGCCGAAGTCACGCGCGCGCTCGAGACCGCCGCCGACCCGCGCGCGCTATACGCGCTGCTGGGCGCCGACATCGCCCGCTACTTGAACGTCGAGCAGGTCGGCTTCATCGCCTATAACCCAGAGGCCCGCGCGCTGGTCGGCCAGCCGCCCTTCTACGGCATGCCCGATATCGTGGCCGAAGTCTATCGCGTGCCGCTGCTGCCCGGCAGCGCGGCCGATGCCTTTTGGGAGCGCGGCACCGAATGGCTGACCGCCGACGTGCCTGGCTCGGCGTTTATCGATGCCCTCGGCCTGCGCGCGTTCGCCGTCGCCACCGGCGCGCGCAACACCCTGCTCATGCCTATTGGCACGCCCGCCCGCCGCTTCGGCCTGGTCCAGATTTCCAATAAGCTGGGCGCGGCCGCCTTCAGCGCCGACGATGTGCGCCTGCTGCGCCTGTATGCGGTGCAGGCCGCCGCCGTGCTCGACAATGCCCGGCTGGTGCACGAGGCTCAGGTGCGCGCCGAGCAGGCCGACGGACTGCGCGCCATCGCCGCCGCCGCGGCTTCGACCTCCGACCTCGACACCGCGCTGCGCGTGGCCATGCGCCAGGCCGCCAGTTTGCTGGGCTTTGAGTATGGCATGATCGCCCTCGTCGATGAGACGCGCGGCGAGTTGGTGCCGCACCCGG
>JBBRZY010000533.1:0-4159 GCA_038252885.1 Anaerolineales bacterium
CCTGAGTGGCCGCCCGCCGCAGCGCGTGCGCCACCACCGCCTGCTTGCCAGGTGCGGTGCGGGCCGTCAGCCGCACTTGAACGGCGGCCTCGGTCACGTTGTTCCAGGGCGTGACCTCGGGCGTCTCGAGCAGCAGGCCCGGTAAAGCGGGGTCGGTGGTCAACTGGGCCACGGCAGCGCGCAAGGCAGTCTCGGCCAGGGCCATGTCGGTGCCGAGCGGCAGGTTGAGGTCCACCACGGCGCGCGACCACTCACGGGTGACATTGCTGATGACGCGGATGTCGCCGTTGGGCACGGTGTGCAGCTTGCCCAGGGTGTCGCGCAAGTAGGTCACGCGCAGCGTCATCTGGGACACTTCGCCTGAGACGCCGGCTACCTCGATTTGGTCACCCACACGGAATTGGTCTTCGGCCAGGATTAAGACGCCGCTCATGTAGTCGCGGATGAGCGATTGCGCCCCGAGCGAGATGGCGAGCCCGACCACGCCGGCGCTGGCCAGCAGCGGGCCGATGTTGAGGCCGAGCAACTGCAGCGCCATGGACGCGGCGATGAGCGCCAGCAAGCCAATGGACCCGCCGTAGCCCGCTCGCAGCAGTGTGTTTAGCCGGCTGCGGCGGTCGGCGTCGTGGACCGATAGCTCTAGCCGCCGCTCAAGCTGGCGCTCGCCCGCGTGCAAAAAGCCGCGGACGACGAAGAACAGCACGACCACAAACACCAGTTTGAAAAGCGTGCCGAGCACGGGATAGTCCAAAAGCGCTGCAAGCCAAGCGGGCAGCATGTAAATTTATGCTCCTGTGAGGATGAGCCAGGATGCCTGGTAGGGGGCCAGGGTGAGCGCCAGGGCGCTATTTTGCACAAGAAGGCTCTGTCCGTCAATCAGGTCATGCGCGGCGGCGGCGAGCAGGTTGTAGGCGGCCAGGTCGAGACGGACGTCCTGCGGCGCGGCGCTGACGTTGTGGAGGCAAATGACGGCCGACCCGCCGTCGGGCGAGCGGCGCAGCAGGCCAAAGACCGACGGGCCAACCGGCAAGACCGTTTGGCCACCCACTGGATCAAAGGCAGGTTGGGCAGCGCGAACTCGCAGCAGCTGCGCCAGACGATCGAAGATCAGCCGGCGGTGGTGAGCCGGCTGGGCCAACTCGGCGGTCAGCGCGTCGAGGTCGAGCTTCTGGCGGTTGAGGGTGCGGTTGCGGCCGGTAAGCGCCACGCCTTCGGGCCAGCCGCGCGAACCAAACAGGCTGTGAAAATACAGCCCCGGCACACCCGCCAGCGCCAGCATGAGGGCATGGGCACACACGAAGCGATCGATTGCCAGGGCGGGCAACTCGGCGGCGCGCGGGTCGGAGAGCGCGTCGAAGTAGTTGACGTTGAGCTCATAGGGGCTGGCCGAGCCATCGGCGTTGGCCTTGAACGAGACCAGCCCGCCGTGCGCCTGCACGCGCTGCACCAGGGTGTCGATCTCGGCTGCGGGCAGCAGGCCCCGAGCCGGGTTGAGGCCGACGCCGTCATGCGAGGCCAGGAAGTTGAAGAAGGTCACCCGGTCACTCGGGCGGGTGAGCGTGGCGGCCCAGGTGGCGAGCACATCGGCGCGGCCGGTGTGAAAGGCGTGCAGCGTCAGCGGCGGCAGCGCGAAGTTGTAAACCAACTGCGCCTCGTTCGTGCCATCGCCGAAGTAGCTGACGTTGTCAACATGCGGGACATTCGTCTCGGTGATGAGCAGGACCTGGGGCGCGACTGCGTCGAGCACGGCGCGCATCAGTTGGATGACGGCGTGGGTCTGCGGGAGGTGCAGGCAGTTGGTGCCGATCTCTTTCCACAAATAGGCGATGGCATCGAGCCGCAGGAAGTCCGCGCCCTGCCCGATGTAAAACAGCAGCGTGTCAATCACTTCCAGCAGCACGTCGGGGTTGGCGTAGTTGAGGTCCACCTGGTCGGCGCTAAAGGTGGTCCACACGCGGCGCGGGCCGGCGGCGGTCGCGAAGGTGGTCAGCAGCGGCAGCGCGCGCGGGCGCACCACACGACTGAGATCGGGGTCGCCGTCCACCGTGATGAAGTCTGACTGGTAGGCGGGGTCGCCGGCTAGGAAGGCGCGGAACCAGGCGCTCTCAGCCGAGAGGTGGTTGATGACGGCGTCGAACATCAGCCGGAAGCGCGGTGAGAAGCGGGCCACGTCGTCCCAGCCGCCGAGCGCGGGGTCTACGGCGCGATAGTCCACGACCGAGAAGCCGTCGTCGGAGGACGAGGGGAAGAAGGGCAGCAGGTGGACGCCGCTGACCAGGCCGGCGAGATGCGCGGCGCAGAAGTCGGCCAGGGTGCGCAGGGGCGGCTCAACCAGTTCGCTGGCAGCGTCGTGCCGCGCGACTTGATCGCCATACACAATCAGGAGCGCATCGGCGGCCGAGAGCGGCAGACCAGCGCGGCGCGCGGGCGGGGCTGGGCGCTCGGGCTGAAAGGCGGCCAGCGCCAGCAGCAGGCGCGTGTGCACCCGCTCGGCCTCGGGGCCGTACAGGAGCGTGAGGAAGGGCAGAAAGTTGTAGTTGGTCATCGGATCAGGCCCAGAGCATTAGCAGCAGCAGCGCGCCAAAGCGCAGGGCGGTGCTGATGTACATTGACTCGCGCAGGCCCACCAGACCGGCCAGCAGCGACCCAGAGAACGAACCCACCAGCACGCCTAAGAAGAGCGCCAGGTTGTAGAGCGCCATGTGCGCTGGGCGGTCGTGGGCGGGCACCCGGTCCATCAGGCGGGTGGCGAGCGTGCCGGCGGCAAAGCCCCAGCCGATGCCGCCGACGAACATGGACACCAGGAACAGGGGCACATTGTACGTCAGAGCGTTGAGCAGCGGGTTGAGGCCGTACAGGGCCGCACCCACAATCAGCACCCGGTGGGGGCCAAAGCGGGTGGCCACCCGCGCTAGCGACAGCGAGGCCGCCAACATGCACAAATGAAACACGCCGTTGCCGAGGCTGATGACGCCATCTGACAGGCGCAGGTCGTTTACCCAAAACAGCGGCAGCAGCGGAACCGGCACATATTGAAACGTGTAGAATAGGAAATACGAGAGCAGAAAGAGTCCGAACGGGCCGCGCAGCAGGTCGACGCGCACCAACGCGCCGAGGCGGAGCGGCGGTCGGCCACCGGGCGGGAACAGGGTGCGGCCAGCGGCCCGGGCGATGACGACCATACGCGCCAGGCCGGCCGCCGGCCAGGCCAGCAGCGGCAGGCGGCGATGCGGGGTCTGCCCGAAGCTATCGCGCAGGCGCGCCAGGTAGAGGCTGCTGATGCCCAGTCCGAGCAGGCCGACGGCAAAAACTACCTGGTAGTTGAAGGGGAACGGCAGGCGGTCGAGCAGCCAGCCGCACAACAGCGAGGTGCCCAACATGCTGAGGCCGGTCAGGGCGTTGCGCCCGCCGACGACCTGCGCCCGGTGCTCGGGCGGGATCATGTCGGCCAGCATGGCGTTGAACGAGACGTTGATCACCGTGCCGGGCAACTGGGCGACCACGGTCAGCGCGACCATGATCCAGATTTCGGTGTTGGGGGCGAAGAACCAGGGTAAGAAGAGGAACGGCAGGTAGCACAGCCGGTTGAGAATGATCAGGTCAAAAGTCGTGCGCAGCAGCGAGCGGTTGTGCAGCCAGCCGACCGCCGGCATGGACAGCAGCAAATTCATCACCGCCGGCGCGGCGGTGAGCAGCGCCACCTGAAAACTACTGCCGCCCAGCCGCGCGAAGTAGACGGGCAAAAAGGCGAGCGTGCTGCCGGCCATCAGGCCATAGCCAAAGACGTCGCCATAGAGTTGGTGGGCATTGTGCTGCACAGCGGCCGACATCCGGAGAAGCGCCACGATGATCCGTCCTGAACGACTAACGCGCCAGAGCCTGTCGGGCGCAGTGGAGTATTTGGCCGAGCGCGACCGCGACCTGGCGGCCGTGGTGCAGCGGCATGGGCCGCCGCCGCTGTGGGCGCGGCCGCCGGGCTTCGGAACGCTGCTGCATATTATCCTCGAACAGCAGGTGTCGCTGGCGTCGGCTAAGAGCGCGTCTGAAAAGTCGGACTAGCGGAAACGGCAAAGGTCGGGCAAGCTTGCGGGATGACCAAATCCAAGCAAACTTACCCGACCGATCTGAATGATACCCAATGGCAGGTGATTGCGCCAGA
>JBBRZY010000534.1:0-4154 GCA_038252885.1 Anaerolineales bacterium
AGCCAGAAATTTTTACCAGGGGTGGGTGGGCTTGTCCACTCACCCCTGGAAAAAAATTTCCCTCGGTCAGATCCGAAGTCTCACAACCTCTAATTGCGGTGAGAACCTGTCTCGACGTTGATAGCTAACCAGTCCTTTTCCAACTTGGCGCCCAAACTGAATTGCTCCCCGCGTGGCAAGCGCTGCCCAAGCCTCATTTGCTCGCCGCCCTTTCCGACCTCTGACCTCCGAACTCCGACATCCCACCTCCCCCAGCCGCATTTCCCACTAGAAATCGCTATAATTCGGCCACGTGCAACCAGCGGCCCCCCGGCGCGTAATACTCACTGCCGGCCGGTCTACCCTTTAGTGGGCCGCAGTTCGCCGGCCAGGACAGAACCGCCCCATGCTTTTGGAAGAGTCGGTCCAGCGCGCGCGCGCCGGCGATGAAAACGCCTTCACCGTGCTCGTCGAAACCTATCAGACGCCGATCTACAACCTCTGCTACCGCATGTTGGGCGAAGCCGGCGAGGCCGAAGATGCGGCCCAGGAGACGTTTCTGCGCGCCTTCCATCAGATGGCGCGCTATGACCCCACCCGCTCCTTCAAGACCTGGCTGTTCTCCATCGCCAATCACCACTGCATCGACCGGCTGCGCAAGCGCCGGCTGACCTGGCTCTCCATCGACGACGACCTGCCGCCGCACCCGGCGCTCAACGAGCAGTCGCCCGGCCCAGAGGAAGCCTCCGTGCGCCGTGAGCAGAGCGAGATGCTGCATCAGTTGCTGTCCAAGCTGCCGCCGGATGATCGCTCAGTGGTCGTGCTGCGTTACTGGTATGACTTTTCGTATGAAGACATCGCCGAAGCCACGACGACGACCGTCAGCGCGGTTAAGAGCCGGCTGCATCGCGCCCGGGGCAGCCTGGGCGAGATGTTGGCCGGCAGCACGCCCAACCGCCGGCCGGCCGCTCGGCCCGCGCTGCCGGTGCCGGGAGGCTAAGGCGCTATGGAGGACGTTCCCATGAACCATAAGCCCTTTCAGGCGGCCATGCAGGCCGTGCTCGACGGCACCCTCACCGCCGCCGAGCGCCATACGCTCGAAGCGCACCTGATCGACTGCGGCGCTTGCCAGGCCGATTGGGTGGCGCTGAGTGAGATGCACCGGCGCTTCAAAGCCGAGCCGATGGCGGCCCCGCGCGCCGGCTTCAACGGGCGCTTCAAGGCCCGGCTGGCGCAGCGCCGCGCGCGCCCCCGCCTGATTGGCGGGGCGGTGGCCCTGGGCCTGGGCGCGGTGAGTTTGGCGGCGCTGGTGGTGCCGCTGGGCGTGGGGCTGCTCTACACATTGTGGCGCGCGGCCCAGCAGCCGGCCACCAGCCTGGCCCTGTTCGCCGGGGCGGGCGCGGTCGGGTCGCTGGTGGAAACGATTGTGGCGGCGCTGTTCGTGGCGGCGCGGGCGGTGGTCGAGCCGGCGCTGGGTAGCCCGCTGGCCTGGGCCGGCGCGCTGATGGCGCTGGCGTTGACGGGGGTGTGGCTGTATTTGATGCGCACGGTTTTGCCGGAGGGAAGGTTGCGATGAAGCGTTGGGCCTGGATCTTTATTGTAGGACTGGTGCTGGCGGCCGGGCTATCGGCCGCGCGCCCGGCGTATGCCGCCGACTGCCCCGATGACAAGCAAGTCTTTGGCGGTAGCTATGTGCTGGCCGAGGGCGAGGAGCTGAACGGCAACCTGACCCTGATGGGCGGCAACGCCACGATCGCGGCTGGGGCCGTCATCCGCTGCAAGCTGGTGATCATGGGCGGCAACGCCGACATCACCGGCAGCGTGGACGGCGATGTGGTGGTGTTTGGCGGCAACGTCACGCTGCACAGCACCGCCGTGGTGGGCGGCGCGCTGGTGTCGGTCGGCGGGGCGGTCTCGCGCGAAGAAGGCGCCGTGGTCACCGGCGGCGAGAGCCAGGGCTTCAGCTTTGGCGACGGCCCCGGCTCAGCGCCGTTCGACATCAAGGTGCCGTTCTTCGCGCCGGTGTTCCACTGGTATCAGGCGGTCTTTGAGACGTTCGTGTCGGCGCTGGTCATGGGGCTGTTGGCGCTGCTGATCGTCGCCTTCTGGCCCGCGCAGACCAGCCGCGTGGCGGCGGCTATCACCGTGGCGCCCGGCGCGTCCGGCGGGCTGGGCCTGCTGACGCTGGTGGCCGTGCCGGTGCTGCTGGTGGCGCTGACCATCACCCTCTGCCTGATCCCGGTGGCCTTTGTGGGCGGGGTGATCTTCGCTGCTGCCATCTTGTTTAGCTGGATTACGCTGGGCCAGATTGTAGGCGCGCGGCTGGCGACGGCCATGAACCTGCACACGCTCAGCCCGGCCGTGGCGGCCGCGCTGGGCACCGGGCTGCTGTGGATCCTCACCAGTGCGGTGGGCGCGGTGCCGTGTGTGGGCTGGGTGGCCTGGGTCATCCTCAGCGCCGTCGGGTTGGGCGCAGTCACCCTCACGCGCTTTGGCACGCGGCCCTATCTGGGCACCTACGCCCCGCCGCCCGCGCCGCCGGCCATAACGCCCGACGCGCCGAGCGACCCGGACCTGTCGCTGCTGTAGCCTCCGACCAACAACCAAAAGCGCCGATCAGCTCTGGCTGATCGGCGCTTTTTGTATGGGCGCGTTATACTCAGCGGCCTCACTGGACCCGGAGGCCTCGCCATGGCCCGCTGCTCAGGGATCATGCTCATCGCTGGTCTGGTGGCGCTTAGCGCCTGCAGGCCTGCGCCGGCGGCTAGCGCTACCTTACCTGTCGGGCCGGCCGACTGGACCAGCCTGCCGCCCACGGTGACCGCCACGCCGGCCGCGCTTACCGCGACCCAGCCGGCGCCCAGCGGCCCAGCGCCCACCGCGCACCCCTTCGCCGGCGACCCGGCCTGGATTGCCTATCAGACCAACCGCGGCGGCGGCGAAAGCCTGTGGCTGGTGCATCCCGACGGCAGCGACAACCACCAGATCATCACTGACCATCCGGGCGAAGAACTGCTGCCGAACTGGTCGCCCGATGGCGCGTACCTGACCCTGGCGACGCGCGGCGGCGAGACCGAGGCGCTGTACGAATATGCGCTGGCCACGGGCGAACTGCGCCAGTTGTTCGCGTGTGTTGACCCGTGCCTGGGCGATGATGAACCCAGCTACTCGCCCGACGGCACGCAGGTGGCCTTCAGCCGCTATCTGGGGCCGCTGGTCGATAGCCCCGAGTATCACGCGCGGGTGCCGAGCGAGTGCAGCCTGTGGATCGGTGACCGCCTGACCGGCGCGGTAACCCAGATCACCCACAACCCCGGCACCGGCTGCGACCGCGAATACCTGCCGCGCTGGTCGCCCGACGGCACGCAGCTAGTGTATACCCGCGACGCGTATGCCAATGGCGCGCCGCTGGGCACCGCAGTCTACCTCCTCAACGCCGACGGCAGTGGCGAGCGGCAGGTGACGCCGCCGAACCTGATCGCGGGCGAGGCCGATTGGTCGCCGGACGGCGCGTGGATTGTCTTTGCCACGTATCCGTTGTTTGAGTATGGCGAGGCACCGTTAGGCTCGGAGCTGTATCGCATTCACCCGGACGGCACTGGCCAGGAGCGCCTGACCGGCTACAGCTCGGCCGAGCTGCGCGCCACGCAGCCACGCTACAGCCCCGACGGCCAGTGGATCGTCTTCACGGCCGTGACGCCCAACGGCCGCAGCCTGTGGGGCATCCCGGCCGAGGGCGGCGAGGCCATCGTGATTGCGCCCGGCGGGGTGCGGACGCATGGCACGTGGCAGCCGTAGGCTGGTCAGTGACGGCGCGCCGTTCGTCACCAAATAAAAGCGCGGGCTGGTCAGAGCGTTCTGACCAGCCCGCGTCTGTTTAAGGTCGCCGGTGCTACGCCAGCGTGAGCGGGAGCGTGGGCAGCACGCGCCGCAGCGTGTCGGCCAGGGCTTCGGCGGCGGCGTTGGGTGGCCGGCGCTTGTGGCGGATGAGGGTGATCTCCCAGTCGGGCAGGCGCACCGGCTGGCCGAGGTCGTGCAGGGTCAGCGCCACCAAATCGCCCGCCTCTAACTCGCGCTGCACAGCGATGGCTGGCACCAGGCTCGCGCCCGTGCCCGCCAGCAGCATGCCTTTGACCAACTCGACCGGGCTAAGCTCCATCCACGGGCCGGGCTGG
>JBBRZY010000535.1:0-4126 GCA_038252885.1 Anaerolineales bacterium
GGAGCAATCATCGACCACCTCGATCTGCATGTGCTCGGGGCCGGGGTCTTGCGCCAGCACGCTGGCCAGGGTCTGGCGCAAGTAGCCGGCGCAGTTCCACGTTGGAATCATGACTGACCATAGGGGCCGCTGGTCTTCACCCGCGCGCGGGGCGATTGGCAGGCGATCGGCAGCAGCGTGTTCCGGCGTGGGCGGCGTCATGTTTGGTTGGGAACCGTTAGGTCAGGGCGGGCTGGTAACGCCAGGCCCGCGCCGCGGGGCAGCCCGGCCGCGCGCCAGCCATACATCAACCCGCTCAACGTGCCGCCGAGGACCAGCGCCTCTTCGCGCACCCGCTCGCCATCGCGCTGCGTCAGGGCGGCTGCCGCCCGCCGCAGCCGCAGGATAACCCAGTGGGCCAGCACCCGTAGCGCGTTGCGATCGCCCTGGCGCAGCCACAGGCTGCAGCAGGCGCCCATGCCATAGCCATAGGGCCGGCGGCGGGCCAACCGGCTCGCCCGGCTGGCCCGCTCATGATAAACCACGGCCTCAGGTTCATAGCGCAGACGGGCTCCCGCGCGCGCCAGCCGGTAGAACAAATCCATGTCCACGCCGCCCTGGCCAGGTGAGCCGGGACCCAGGCGCTCGTCGTTCCCGCCGATCTCCAGCAGCCAGGCGCGGCGGACGGCGAAGTTGTTGCCCGACCCGATATCCCACGGCAGCGCGCGCGCATCAAAGTCAACCCGACGGGTACTGCTGCGCGCCGCGACCGAAAACGTATCCGGCCGCTCCGGCCCATAAGGCAGCACCGGGCCCGTCACCGCATCGATCAGGTGCGGACCGGCGAAGGCCGCCTCCAGCGCGGGCAGCCACCCGGCAGCCGGCACGCAGTCATCATCCGTGACCGCCACAATGGTCCCGCTGGCCCGCGCCATGGCCGCATTCTGCGCTGTGCCCAAGCCGCTGCTGGGCTGGTGGTGATAGACGAGCTGCACCGCGCCGCTACGCTGCTGCTGCACCACCTGTGTCGTTTGGTCGCTGTGGCTTTGATCGACAATGACGATTTCGCGCGGCCTCATCGGCGCCGCCAACAAGTTTTGCAGGCATCGCCCCAGCATCTCCGGCCGGTCGCGCGTGGCGATGGCCACTGTGATCTCGCTCAGGCGCTGAACAGGAGCATCCGGCATGACTAATGTCCGGCGACCAGGTCGGCGTACAGGCGGCCATAGGCCTGCACCGAAGCGGCCCAACTCAGGTGAACGCCGGCCCAGGCCCGCGCGCGTTCGGCCAGCGCCTGGCGCTCGGCTGGCTGCGCCAGCCAGCGCAGAATGGCTTCGCTGAACTGAGCATTAGTGTCGGCCAGGATCACCTCTTGGCCATCTGTCAGGGCTAGCCCCTCCACCGCCAACGGCGAGGCCACCAAGGCTTTGCCGGCCGCCAGCGCGCTCAACACCTTCACGCGCATGCCGCCGCCGGTCGTGAGCGGTGCGACGACCAGACTGGCCTGGTCCAAGTATGGCGTGACCTCGGCCACCCGGCCGGTGACGATCACGCGCGGACCGGCGAGTTGCTGGATGGCGGGCGGGGCTTGATCGCCGACCAGGCATAGGCGCACCTCCGGCCGGCTGGCCCACACAGGCGGCAGAATGTCGCGCGCCAACCGCAGGGCCGCCTCGACATTGGGCGGATGCCCGTAATTGCCCACGAAGAGCAGGGTCGGTGGCTCATCGCCGAGCGGGTCGAGCGCCTGCGCCGGTAGCGCCTCCCCGATCGGGATGCGCACCACCCGCGCCGCCGGCGACTGGCGCTGCGTGGCCCGCTGGTCGCGCTCGGTGAAGACCACAATGGCCTGCACCTGTCGCGCCAGCCGGCGTTCATAGCGTTCCCACGCCTGCCAATCGAGCCAGGGCATCAGCCGCCCCGCCCGCCGTGGCGAACGCCATCGATCCCAGGCAGCCGGACTGCCGGGTTCATACTGGTTGATCACCCGCGGCGCGCGGCACTGCCGGAGCCCGGTCACGTATTGGCCCATCAAGTGATATTCGATCTGCACGATCTCTGGCTGCCAGCTGTCGGCCAACCGCCTCAGCCGTTCAGCGAAGGCCGGCACGGCAAAGTCACTAACCCACAAGGGCCGCCCCGCCAGCAGCCCGGCGACGGCGCGCAGCCGCGCCCGCCAGGCGCCCCCAGCGGCGGTCGGCGGGTGAGGCACGGCTTCCACGATCTCACAGCGCGCCGCGAGCGCGGCCTCGATGTCTGGCTGATCGGGCGCGCGCAGATAGAGCAAAGCCAGGCGCTGCTGCTCGGCCAGCCCGAACAATAATTGCGCCATCGCGCGCCCGCCGCCATGCGTGGCATCGGTCCGCGGGGCAAACGGCAGCAAGCACAGTAATCGCAGCGCGGGCGTTGGCTTGCTCATGCCGGCGGCTCGAGGCCCGCGTGGGCGCGCAATTGCGGCTGCACCACCACCCATTGGACAATCTGCAGGAACGGGCGTTCCTCCACGGCGGCCCGCGCTTGTTCATTGGCGGCATGGTGTAGCCAGGTCAGGTGCCAGCACAGTTGGGCCAGGTCGGCGGGCAGCGTCAGCGCCTGGCACAACCCGCGCTGCCAGCGGGCGGCGTGTGCCGCGTACGCGCCGCCAGGCGCATAGCACGCCTGAAAGTCGGCCAGCCGCTGCTGATAGCCATGCGTGGCCGCCACGCCATCGGCGATGGCGTATACCAGGTCCTGCAGGGGCAGCCCGGTGGGCGCGCTGCTCTCCCAATCCACCACGCCAAGGCGGCCCTGCTCATCCAGCAGCACATTCCACATGGTCAGATCATTGTGGGCGGCCACCACTGGGACGAGCCGATCTTGCAGGGCCTTCCAGCGCTCCCGCAGCCAGGCTTCATACGGCGGCCACTCTGCCACATAGGGCGCTAGGCGCGCCGCCGGCCGTGCGAGCGCAGCGCTGAGGAGGTCTGGCGTTAGGGCTTGCCGCCTGAGCGTGGCCGTGTTCCATTGCTCCAACCACGCTGAGAGGCGATCTAACACGGTGACGACGCGCGCGGGTTTAGAGATCACCAGCGTCGCCGCCAATTGACCGGCGACCGCGGTTTGCAGCAAGACTTGGCGGCCGGCCCGCACCTTAATCGTCGCCGCGTCGGGCGTGGTGGCGCCACTGTGGCGGGCCGGTGGGGTCAGCGCTGCCAGCCGCTCGACTTCGCCGGCGAACTGACTGGTGGCGGTGCCAACCTTAATGACGGCGGAGGGCCGGGTGCCGCGTGCCGGCAGCGCATACAAAATAGTTACCGCCCCGGCCGGCCGCCAGCCGGTGCGCACCAGCATGGTGCTGGCCGCGTCAACCGGCGGCCCCAGTCGCAACGCCCAGTCGAATAGCGGGCGCGCCCCCGGCCGCCGCACTACCAGACCGCTCACCGGCAGCAGCCGCGCCAGCAACCGCACCCCGCCGGGTTGGCGGCCAACCCACGCGGCCCACTGCGCCCGCCGCGAGGTCTTAGGGATCAGGTTGGCCAGCGCGTATCGTAGCGAGCCGGCGGCCAGCGGCACCAGGGCCACGCTGGCGTGCCAAATCGGCACATGCAGACGCTCCTCGGCCACGATCAAGCCGTGCCGCTGCGCCAATTGCCGCAGCTGGGGCCGGTCGGCGGGCCGCGTTACCAGATAGCCGACGCCCTCCGGCGTCAAGCGGTGGGCCAAGTCGTGCACCAGCTGGTCCAGCCGGCCGGCCGCGTCTGCGCCGCTGGGGCGCGTGTCAACGACGCTGACGCCGGTGCCGGCCGCGTCGAGCGCCTCCACGGCGGGCCAATCGGGGTGGAACAACCCGATGGCCTCCACGAAACTGGCCACAATTGCGCCGGAGTTCATCGCCGGTTCTCGGGCGCTGCGGGCTGCCATTGCTGGCGCCAGATGCGCTTCCAGCGGGCGATGTCGTCCGCGATCCGGCGGCGGTCGGCCTCTGGTGCGCGGCGGTGGCGCCCGGTATCGCGCACGAGATTGCGGGCCATCTCGTAGCTGACCACCAAGTTGAGGAGGGCGCGCCGCCAGCGCGCATAGTGGGTCTGATAGAACTGGGCTGTGCTGGCGTAGCGCTGCACCTCCATCGCGCTCGCGAACTGGCTGGTGCTGGCCCCCCCTAGATGCA
>JBBRZY010000536.1:0-4109 GCA_038252885.1 Anaerolineales bacterium
AAGGCGCTGCGGTAGATGTTGACGTAGCAGTCGCTCTGCGGCAGGCCGTTGGTCAGCGCCTCCCACTCGTTGCCGCCGGTGCGGCTGCGGTAGACGCGCAGCTTGCCTTCAGGCGGGAAGTGCTCCGAGTCGCTCTTGATCGGGATGACGTAGATCGTTTCTGGCTCGTGGGCGTGCACAGCGATGGGGAAGCCAAAGTCGCTGGGCAGGTTGCCGCTGACTTCGGTCCAATGGTCGCCGGCGTTGTCAGAGCGCATCACGTCCCAGTGCTTCTGCATGAAGAGCGTGTCGGGGCGGGAGGGGTGCATGGCCAGGTTGTGGACGCAGTGGCCAACTTCGGCTTCGGGATCGGGCAGTTCGCCGCCCGAGTTCAGGCCGTGGTTGATGGGCTTCCAGGTCTTCCCGGCGTCGTCGGTGCGGAAAGCGCCGGCCGATGAGATGGCGACAAACATGCGGTCGGGGTTCTGCGGGTCGGGCAGGATGGTGTGCAGGCACATGCCGCCCGCCCCCGGCTGCCACAGCGCGCCTTTGGCGTCGCGCAGGCCGGGCAGCTCTTGCCAGGTTTGCGCGCCATCGGTAGAGCGGAAGAGGGCGGCGTCTTCGACCCCGGCGTAGACCGTGTCGGGGTCGGTGGCGGAGGGCTCTAGATACCAGACGCGCTTAAACTCCCAGGGGTGTTGGGTGCCGTCGAACCACTGGTGGGTGCCGGGGTTGCCTTCGTAATTGAACTTGTTGCCGGCAGCTTCCCAGGTCTGGCCGCCGTCGTTGGAGCGCTGGATGATCTGGCCGAACCAGCCGCTGGTCTGCGAGGCATAGAGACGGTTGGGGTCGGCCGGGGAGCCTTTGATGTGGTAGATGTCCCAGCCCGAGAGGTGCGGGCCGCTGATGTCCCAGACTTTGCGGTCAGCATCGGAGGTGATGATGAAGGCACCTTTGTGAGTGCCGGCCAATACGCGTACGCGGGTCATAGCTATCTCCTGTGAGTCCGATGCGAATATTTTACCGTAACAGGCAGGCCGGCCACGGCATTCAACGGCGACAGTATAGAACAAATATTCTCACGACGCAATAAGGAACTGGAGCAGTCCGAACGATCACCTGGCGCAGACCCGGGCCGTCAGGCGGGCGGGGCTTCGAGGCCGGCCTCGGCCACCACCTGCTCCAAGGGCTGCATCTGGCCGACACGCCAGGCGGCCTTGAACTGGTCGGCGTGCAGCGCGGCCAGGGCTTGGGCATGGTCGGTTTGCTCGACGGCCGGCAGCGGGACGCCGAGCGTAGTGCGCAGGGCCTGAGCCGCGCCGCACAGGTGAACCGCCGCCAGCGCGTCGTCGCCGCGCGCATGGGCCGGTGAGCGTGAGCAGGCGCGTGCCGGCCAGCGCCGCCTGCACGCCGGCAATCTCATTTTCGCGGCCGATGAAGCCGGCGAACTCGGCCGGCAAGTTGTGGCGGCGCGGGCTGATGGGCTGGCCTTTGGGCGGCAGGACGGCCAGCGCGTCCTGCACCTCGCCCGCCGAGCCGTAACAGTCAGTGGGGTCTTTGGCCAGCAACCTGCGGCTGATGGCCGCAAGGGTTGCGGGCCGCGTTGATCGAGCTTTTGGCCCTGCGCCCACTCCATGACGAAGAACAGCCGGTCGGCCGAGTCGCCCCAGGCCGCCCTGGCCTAACTCGGCCTCTAAACGATAGCGGTTAAGAAGCGTCTGGCCGAGCACGGCTTACAGTCGCTTGAGCAGCATCATGGTGATGTCGTCGTAGGGGGGCGTGTCGCCCACAAAGGCGCTCAGCGCGCGGTCGAGGCCGGCCAGGATCGCTTCGGCCCCCAGCGGGCGCAGTTCGGTCAGGGCCTGGAGCAGCGCGGCATCGTCGTAGCGCTGTTTCAACCCATTGAGCGCGTCGGTAACGCCATCGGTATATAGGAACAGCCAGTCGCCGGGCTCAAGCTGAATGGTGCGCTGCTGGTAGGGCGCATAGGGCAGCAGGCCCATCGCCACGCCGGTGCGGGTGAGCGGCTCGGGCTGCGCCTGCCCGGCCCGGAACAGCAGCGGCGGGTTGTGGCCGGCGTTGACGTAAGTGAGTAGACCAGTGGCCGGGTCGAGCCGGCCGTAGAACAGGGTGACGAACATGTCGTTGACGGCGTCGGCGTAGATGAGGCGGTTGGCCTGGGCCATGGCCTCGGCGGGCGTGGCGGGGCCGATGGTGCTGGCGCGGATAAGGCTGCGGGTGAGGGCCATGAACAGCGCGGCCGGCATGCCCTTGTCGGTGACATCGGCGATGACGAAGCCGAGCGCGTCGCCGGTGTCGGCGGGGATAAAGTCGTAGTAGTCGCCGGCCACTTCGCGCGCCGGCTCCCAGCGGGCGGCGAAGTCCCAGCCGGGGCGCTGGGGCGTGGTGCGCGGCATGAGCTGGGTTTGCACTTCGCGCGCCATTTGCAATTCGCGCTCCATGCGGCCCTGGCCGATGGCGGCCGCATACAGCCGCGCGTTCTCAATAGCGATGGCGGCAGTGGGCGCGATGGCGTCTAGCAATTCCAGATCGGCCTTGGTGAAGATGCCGGCGTGGAGCCGCTTGTCGACGTAGATGACACCGGTGACCTGGCCCTTGAGCTGGAGCGGCACGCACAGGATCGAGCGCAGGCGCAGGTTGAGCACGCTATCGCGCAGGTTGAGGCGTTGGTCGCTTTGGGCGTCGCTGGTGAGCATGGGCTGGCCGCCGCGCGCGACCTTCTCGACGATGGTGCGCGAGACCTGAAACTCGGGCGCTTCGATGCGGTGCTGGTCGAGCCCGCGCGCGGCCTGGAAGACCAGGCTGTCATCTGGCCCGCGCAGCACCAGGAAGCCGCGTTCGGCGCGCGTGGCGGCGATGACCTCGTCCATGACGCGGTTGAGGACCTCCTCCAGGTCGAGCGACGAGTTGAAGGTCTGCGAGATGCGGTAGAGGCGGGCCAGGTGGCCGGTGGGGGTGGGGTCGTCCATCGGTCGGTGGGTTGGGGGTGGCGCTCAGGCCCGCGAACGGGCGGCGAATATTAGAGGGCCTATTATAAGGGCGGATGGGCGGGCGAGTTGCTGGGTTAGCGCGAGGCGCTAGTGTAATTTCGCAGCAGGTTGGCGGAAGGGTGGAGGGGGTCGAAGGAGTTTTAGCGCAGTAAGTTGGAAGTCGCGCGTTCAGTGGATAGCGAGCGCGGCGCTGGCACAGCAAGCGGGTTGTCGGAGTAATGCACGCGGGGCGGCTGACACCTACAGCCCGGCCTCGCGCGCGCGGCCGATGGCCTGGGCCCGGTCGGCCACTTGCAGCTTGCTGAAGATATTGGAGACGTAGTTGTGCACGGTCTTCACACTCAGCGCAAGCTGTTGGGCGATGTCGGGGTTGGTTTGGCCCTGGGCGATCAGGCGCAGGATTTCGCGCTCACGGTCGGTCAGGATGGGGAACAGCTCTTTGGGCACGGCCGGGTGCGGCGCAGCGACGTCGTCCATCAGGCGGGCGGCAATGGAGGGGCTGACGCTGGCCTCGCCGCGGCCGACGGCCTGGATGGCGCGGGCCATAGCGCCCTCACCCGCGTCCTTGAGCACATAGCCGCGCGCTCCGGCCCGCAAGGCCGTGAAGACCGACTCGGTGTCTTCGGAAAACGTCACCATTAAGATGCGGATATGCGGGCTGGCGTTGAGGATGGCGCGGGTAGCGGCCAGGCCGCTGCCGCCGAGCATCTGCAAATCCATTACGATCACATCGGGCGCGAGGCTGCCGGCCAAGGCGATGGCTTCTTCGCCGGTGGCCGCTTCGCCTGCCACTTCGGTATCGGGCAAGCTCTCGACCAAGCCGCGCATTCCTTTGCGAAACAGCGGATGATCGTCGGCAATCAAGACCCGCAGCGGTTCCATTTCTTAAGCGCCTCCCACGGGCAGCGGCAAGTGAATAGACACATGCGTGCCGCCGCCGGCCGCCGGCTGCACGGTGCAGGTGCCGCCCACTTCTTCGGCGCGCTCACGCATCGAGCGCAGGCCCACACCCACGCTGCGCTCGGCCGGCAGCCCCACGCCGTCATCGATCACATCGAGACACAGCCCGCCGCTGACCGCCAGCCGCACCTGGCCGGTGTGCGCGTGGGCGTGGCGCAC
>JBBRZY010000537.1:0-4083 GCA_038252885.1 Anaerolineales bacterium
GAGGGGGCAGGCGCTGAGGGCGGAGGGTGTTTGGCGGCGGGAGGATGACAATCTACAATGGGCTTGGCCCAAGTTGAGGGCAAGGCGGGCGGTGGAGGCGGACAGCGCGGGAGCTAAGGCGATTGATTTAGAAAAGGGGGTGAGGTCAGATAATGGGACGACGAAGCGCGGGGCGGGTGATCGAAGGCCGGCGGAGATTATAGTCTGCGGCGCGTTGGTCAAATGGCCCAACAAGCCGGCCCGCGACTTCGGACCTTCGCCCTCTGACTTCCAAACCCCTGCATGGTATAATCCCGGCGTTCACAGCCCACCCCATTAGCCTAGAATTCACCTACCTATGCCCCCTATCTTTCCTTTCACCGCGATTGTTGGTCAAGAACGCATGAAGCGGGCGTTGGTCCTAAACGCCATTAACCCGCGCATCGGCGGCGTCCTCATCCGGGGCGAACGCGGCACCGCCAAGAGCACCGCCGCCCGCGCCCTGGCCGCCCTGCTGCCCGACATGCGCGTCGTCGAAAACTGCCGCTTCGGCTGCGACCCCGACCACCCCACCACCTGGTGCACCGAGTGCAAAGAGCGCGCGGCCGCCTCGGGCGGCACGCTGCCCGTCACCACCCGCCGCACCTCGTTCGTTAACCTGCCGGTCAGCGCCACCGAAGACCGCGTCGTCGGCACGCTCGACATCGAGAAGGCCATTAAGCACGGCGAGCGCAGCTTCGAGCCGGGCGTGCTGGCCGCCGCCAACCGCGGCCTGCTCTACATCGACGAAGTGAACCTGCTCGACGACCACGTCGTCGACCTGCTGCTCGACTCGGCCGCCATGGGCATCAACGTCGTCGAGCGCGAAGGCATCTCGTTCGCTCACCCGGCCCGCTTCATCCTGGTCGGCACCATGAACCCAGAGGAAGGCGACCTGCGCCCGCAACTGCTCGACCGCTTCGCGCTGTCGGTCGAAATTCACGGCCTGGCCGCGCCGGCCGACCGCATGGCCATCATGGAGCGCACCCTGGTCTACGAAGCGGACCCGGACGCCTTCCGCGCCGAGTGGATGGCGAAGGAGCAAGAGCTGGGGGCCGAGATCGAGCGCGGCCGCGAGCTGGTCGAGCATGTGGCCTACGCCAAGCGCGACCTGCACTCGATCGCCGCCCTGACCTCCAGCCTGCAAGTGGACGGCCACCGCGCCGATTTGGTGATCCTCAAGGCCGCCCGCGCGCACGCCGCGCTGCACGGCCGCCCGGCCATCAACGAGACCGACATTGCCGTGGCGGCCGAGTTGGCGCTGCCGCACCGCATCAAACATGGGCCGTTCCAGCAGGCCGAAGTCAACCTCTTCAACCTGGAAGAGCGCATCGAGCAGATCCGCAGCGAGTTCACCGGCAGCGAAGGTGAGCCGCAGGAAAGCGACGAACCGGGGCCCGTAAAAAAAAACAGGGCGTAGCTCAGGAGAACACTGAGGAGACGCCCGACTTCGGCCAGGCCGACGCCCAGCCCCAGCAGACGCACGACACGCGTGACGCCTACTGGTGGGAGGGCGGCCAAAAGATTAAGACCGGCGAGTCGTTTGACCCGCGCAAACTCGATACCCCGCTCGACAAGCTCACGCGCAAGGCCGGCGGCAAGCGCTCGCTCACGCGCACCGACCGCAAGCGCGGGCGCTACATTCAGGCCCGCCCGGCTAACGGCAAGACCAACGACCTGGCCTTCGACGCCACGCTGCGCGCTGCCGCCCCGCTGCAGAACAGCCGCACCGCCGAGCGCGCCGCGCGCCAGGTGGCCTTCTCCATCGAGACCACCGACCTGCAGCGCAAGATCCGCGTCAAGCGCGCCTCTAACCTGATCCTGTTCGTGGTCGACGCCTCGTGGTCGATGGCGGTGGCCGAGCGCATGTCGGCCACCAAGGGGGCCATCGTCTCGCTGCTGACGGACGCCTATCAGCGCCGCGACCGGGTGGGGCTGATTGTGTTCCAGAAGAACCGCGCCACGCTGGTGCTGCCGCCGACCAACTCAGTGCAGTTGGCGCAGCGGGCGCTGGCCGACATCCCGGTGGGCGGCAAGACGCCGCTGTCGGCCGGGCTGACGCTGGCGGCTAAGGTTTTCGAGCAGGAGAAGCGCAGCCACCCGGATGTGATGCCGATGATGATCCTGCTGACCGATGGGGCCGGCAACGTGGCGATCACCGACCTGGCCCCGCAGGAGGAGGCCCACCTGGCCTCTGACCAACTGCGCGAGGCGCACATCCGCAGCGTGGTGATCAACATGGAGCACGTGGCCTTCGACCAGGGCCTGGCGCGCGGGCTGGCCGAGCGGCTGGGCGCGCCGTGCTACACCCTGCGCGAGCTGAAAGCCGAGAGCCTGTATCAGACGGTGAAGGACGAGCTGGACGGGAAGAAGTAGGGGGCGGAAGTCAGACGTCGGAGGGGGACTCAGGGGACTTCGCTGCGCTGGGGACTCGGGGGACGAGCCGATCAGCGGATTGTTAACCACAACGCGGGCCGATGTGACGGCCCGCGTTTTCTTTAAGGTTAGGGATGGTCCGGGGCGGCGGGCTAAATCTCGACGCGGTAGAACTCGTGGGTGCCGCTCTCGACGGTGCTGCTGAGCTGGGCGAACCAGACCTGGAACTCGGGGCGCTGGTAGAGCGCGCGGCGGGTGGTCTCCCACACGGCCAGATCGTCGGTCTCGATCTCGATGATGGCGTTGAACATCTCGCCGGACAGGTCGGTGAGGATGCGCGGGCGGCGGCCGACGCCGGTGTCTTCGAGCAGCGCGCCGTAGCGCTGGAGCAGGCTGACGGCCTGGCGGATCTGCCACTTGTGAACGCGGTAGCACTCGCGCACGACGACGACGCCGGGGCGCGACCAGCCGGGGTGCTCGGCCTCCAGGGTGTAGAAGTCTTGGTGGCCGGTCTGGACGATGAGTTGAAACTCTTTGAACCAGTCGTCGAAGCCGGGCCGCTCGAAGACTTTGCTGCGGCCGGCCTCCCAGTGGCCCAGGCTGGGCACTAACAGCTCGGTGATGCAGGTGTACATCGGCCCGGAGATGTCGGTCAGGGCGTGCTGGCGAATGGCCAGGTCGTCCACGCGGCCGGAGACGGCGGGCATGCGCTGGAAGAGGTGGACGGCCTGGTCGATGCGGCCGAACTTGAGCTGGTAGACGTCACGGACCTGAATCATGCGGAAACTCCTGAGTGAGTGGGCTCTCTGATAGTAATAGGAGTGGGGCGGTTTGTCGAGTGGGGGCGAAGGGGCGAAGGGGCGGGGGCGCGGCCGGCGGCCAGGGGGGAGCGAAAGGGGACTGACACAGGGCGGCGGACGGGGGGTGGGGCGGTGAAGGGCGGACGATTATATTTTCGGGTTACCATTGACTCACCTGGGCAAACCTGTTAGAGTCTGGCGCGAGCCGTTCGGGGCCGAAACTGCCTTGACCGGGCTCTTTTGAGTCTGGTATACTCCCTTGGCTAATTTGCCGACGTAGCTCAATCGGCAGAGCACACGTTTTGTAAACGTGTGGTTGTGGGTTCAATTCCCACCGTCGGCTTGCGGGATGGTCGGGGCCGGTAGCGTTCGGCCGACCAGCTCAAGCAGTGCTGGAGTAAGTGTTTGGGGCAGGCGCCGGAGGTGGTGAGCCGGGCCGGTCTGTAAAATCGGTGGCTTAGCCTGTGCGGGTCCGAATCCCGCCCTGCCCACTGGCCCAACGGCGCATGCCAACGCCGCGCGGCCGCACGTCGCACAACTGTATATCGGCAGGCCCTCGTAGCTCAGTGGCAGAGCAATCGCTTGGTAGGCGATAGGTCAAGAGTTCAAATCTCTTCGGGGGCTCTGGCAATGCCTGAATATTGGTTTGTTTGAAGGAGAAGGAAGACATGGCCAAGGAAAAGTTTGACCGCAGCAAGCCGCACCTGAATGTGGGGACGATTGGGCACATTGACCACGGCAAGACCACCTTGACCGCGGCGATCACCAAGGTGTTGGCGCTGAAGCATCAGGCGGAATACCGGGCGTACGACCAGATTGACAACGCGCCGGAAGAGCGTGAGCGCGGCATCACGATCAACATTGCGCACGTGGAGTACCAGACCGACAA
>JBBRZY010000538.1:0-4082 GCA_038252885.1 Anaerolineales bacterium
ACTCAGCGCCAATCAGCGGCAACCTAACCTACGTCCTGACCGCAGCGCAATCGTGTAAATTCGTGTTTACGGCCGTTGTTCTAACCGCGCCTCAGCCCCACGCAATCATGCGCGCCTCGCGCGCTCCCCTCGCCCGAATCCCGCCCCTTCGTGACAATTCGTGGCAAAAATACCCGGCTATGAAAACCTACCCCTGTCAGCCCGCGCCGGGGACCATGGTCCTGCGCTAGCGGGAGGGGCCGGAGGTGAGGTCCCCCCAACCGCCTCGACCAATCACGCCCTCCTGCGAATAAGGTACACTCCGCCTCCTCGAAACGCGCTCAAGCAATAGGATGGCTCCCATGTCCACCACCACCTACAGCCGGCCCCTCACCACCCCCGCCGACCTGGCCCTCAGCCAGGCCCACGCCGCGCGCCTCCTCACCCGCCCGGCCGACCTGCCCCTCTCGTTCACGCTCGACGGCCGGCCCATCCACGGCCTGCCCGCTGCCTGGCAGCCTGTAACCCACCGCCGCCGCGTCGACGCCACCATCACCGAAACCGTCTTCACCGCCGCCGACCCCGCCTCCGGCCTGCGCCTGCGCGTCGAAGTCACCGCCTATCACGACTACCCCGTGCTCGAATGGGTCGCCTGGCTCACCAACGCCGGCGATGCCCCCACGCCCCTCATCGCCGACCTGCGCGTCCTCGACGCCGCCTTCCCCGGTGCCGCGCCCGTACTTCATAGCTCCAACGGCGACTTCGTCAGCGCCGAGGGCTACACCCCCACCAGCACGCCGCTGCCGCCCGGTGCCGCCGCCAACTTTGCGCCCGTGGGCGGTCGCCCCTGTGATCAGGCCTTCCCCTACTTCCGCCTCGCCTTTGCGCAGGGCGGCCTCACCCTCGCTGTCGGCTGGCCCGCCCAGTGGTCGGCGCAGTTCACCGGCCAGGCCGAGGGCGTCCACATTCAGGCCGGCCAGGAGCGCACCCACCTACGCCTGCTCCCCGGCGAAACCATCCGCACCCCGCGCCTGACCCTCCTGGCCTGGGCTGGCGACGAGGATCACGCCGTCAACCTCTGGCGGCGCTGGTATCTGGCCCACATCCTCCCGCGCCCCGACGGCCGCCCCATGCGCCCCCACCTCGCCTGCGCCGCCACTGCCGACGGCGAAGAATTCACCGCCGCCACCGAAGCCAACCAGATCGCCTACCTCGATAAGTTCCGCGCCGCCGGCCTTCAGCCCGACGTGTGGTGGATCGACGCCGGCTGGTATGCCTGCTCCGACGCGCAGGCTGAGCGCCACTGGGTGCTCACCGGCCTCTGGGAGCCAGACGCCGAGCGTTTTCCGCGCGGCCTTAAGCCCATCGCCGACCACGCCGCCGCCGGTGGCACCAGCCTGCTGGTCTGGATGGAACCCGAGCGCGTCGTGGTTGGCCCGAACGTCACGCTGCCCCCCGGTGACCGCAGCGTGCCGCTGTCCCAGAACTTCGACCGCAGCCTGGCCGCCGAGCATCCCGACTGGCTCTTGCTCACCGAGCACGACCCCGCCTGGACCGCGCAGAACGGCCTGCTCAACCTCGGCCTGCCCGCCTGCCGCCAGTGGCTCACCGACCGCGTCAGCGCCCTCATCACCGCCAACGGCATCAAAATTTACCGGCAAGACTTCAACTTCGAGCCGCTTGCCCGCTGGCGCGACAACGAGCCCGCCGACCGCCAGGGCCTCCACGAGAACCTGCACGTGCAGGACTACCTGCAATTTTGGGATGACCTGCTTGCCCGCCACCCCGGCCTGTGGATCGACTCGTGCGCCAGCGGCGGCCGCCGCAACGACCTGGAGACCATGCGCCGCGCCGTGCCGCTGCACTACAGCGACTTCGGCTACGGCGATCACCCGGTCAAGCTGGCCTACCACCACACCGTCTATCAATGGCTGCCCTACTTCAAAGAGTTCACCCTCTCGTGGGACCTGGCCGGCAACGCGCGCTTCGATCATCAGGTAGACAGCTACTCCTTCCACTGCGGCTTCGCCCCCATGCTCTTCGCCACCCTCGACATCCGCCGCGCCGACTACGACTTTGCCCTGGCCCGCCAGATGCTCGCCATCTGGCGCCGCGCCGCCGACCTGCTGCTCTATGGCGACTACTACCCGCTCACGCCCCACCCCCACAGCCCCGACCACTGGGTCGCCCGCCAGTTCGACAGCCCGGAGACTGGCGCCGGACTGGTGCAGGCCATCCGCCTGCCCGCCGCGCCCGCCCCAACCGCGCCAGGGCCGGCCGCTAGCCACACCGTCCACCTGCGCGGCCTCGACCCCGCCGCCACCTACCAATTCGAAGAAGCCGAGACCGGCGCCACCCGCGTCGTCGCGGCCGCCACCCTGAGTCAAGCCGGCTTCACCTTCACGCTCCCGCCCCGCGCCGGCAGCCTCTGGTTCTACCGCGCTCTTGAATCCCAACCTGTCTCAGCGTATGATCTATCCATACCTCGGACCCCACCCGGAGATGCCTTGTAACAGTGCGGCCTGTATCCGCATGTGTCCGCTATAACGCCGAGCATCCGTTACCCACCTGCCCAGAATCAGGGCTGGGTCCGTTACGCGAAGCGATCCGTTGCCGTTGCCATGCCTGACAACCTCCTGGCCCGCATCCCCATCTTTGCCAACGTCCCCCAGGCCGAGCTCGACCACCTGATGGAGGCCCTGCGCCCCTGCCGCATCCCGGCCGGCACCGTCCTCTTCTATGAAGGCGAGAGCGGCGACCACTTCTACGTCGTCCTCGCCGGCCAGGTTGACGTCATCAAGGGCATCAACACCGACGAAGAACGCTTGCTCATCATCCGCGGCGCCGGCGACTTCGTGGGCGAGATGAGCCTGCTCAACGGCGACGGCCGCCGCACCGCCTCCGTCCGTGTGCGTGAGGCCGCCGACCTGCTCGAAATGCGCCGGGCCGACTTCGACCAACTGCTCCACCGCTACCCGCCCATGGCCTACGAAATGGTGCGCGCCATGAGCAACCGCCTGACCGAGTCCCAGAACCGCATCATCGGCGAGTTGCACGACAAGAACACCCAACTGCAAACCGCCTACGACGCGCTCCAGGCCGCCCAGGCCCAGATCATCGCCGCCGAAACGCTCGAGCGCGAGCTAAAGCTAGCCCACGCCATTCAAATGGGCCTGCTCACCCCCACCCGGCCCGAGGCCCCCGGCTACAGCTTCGGCGCGCAGATCGTCCCGGCCCGCGCCGTCGGCGGCGACCTGTTCGACTTCATCCCCCTCAGCCCGCTCACCGTCGGCCTGGTCGTCGGCGACGTGGCCGACAAAGGCATGCCGGCCGCCATCTTCATGGCCCAGGCGCTCGCGCTGCTGCGGGCCGAGGCCAGCCAGGGCGCCGACCCGGCCGAAGTGCTGCGCTGCGTCAACCGCCACCTGCTCTACATGAACCGCTCCGAGCTATTCGTCACCGCGCTCTACGGCGTGCTCGACCTCGTGACCGGCCGCCTCGACTACGCCCGCGCCGGCCACGAAGTGCCGCTGCTGATCGAGGCCGGCGGCCAGCCCATGCGCCTGCCGCGCGGCCGGGGCCAACCGCTAGCCATCTTCGAAGATGTGGAGCTAGATGAAGGCACCCTGCTGCTGCCGCCCGGCGCCAGCCTGCTGATCTTTAGCGACGGCGTGACCGACGCCCGCGCCCCCACCGGCCACATGTTCGGCCACACCAGCCTCCTGGCCGCCTTCGCCGCCGAAGCCGCCGTGGCCGATGGCGCCCAACCCCTCTGCGACCACCTGCTCCAGCGCGTGATGGCCTTTCAAGGCCCCGCCGCCCAGCACGACGACATCACCCTCCTGGCCGTCCAGCGCACCGCCTGAGCCCGCTGCGGCGCGCCTGAGTTGTCGCCCGCCCGTTTTTTCTGAACCTTCCTCCCGCGCGCCCGGTACTCCTCGCGCACTGCCCGTGTCGTGTATTGCCTTGGGAGGTCTTAATGCGCAGGGTCTTACTATTAGCTGCCATGCTCTCACTCGCCGCCTGCACCCCCGGCGCGACCGCCACCCTCACCACCGCGCCGCCCACCGTCCCCCCGCCGACGGCCACCGCGCTGCCGCCCA